>NZ_WQPW01000036.1:0-9252 GCF_018785465.1 Clostridium sp. MCC328 | reverse complement strand
TTGTATTGCCTACAAATAGGATAGCACATTTTGTTGAAGTTTCTTTATATTATTTTATCTAGCACAACAGGTTAATTTATACTAAAATACTAAAAGCCGCTCGTTCCTTTTCAGGGATCCGGGCGGCATATAAAATCTATTTGAGGGTTTGATATTCCAAAAATGAAATCAATTCATTTAAATTTAATTCTACATTCTTAGGAATCGTTAATTCCAGCATATTCGTCTGATCCTGGAGCCATAAATAGTCTCTCTGCTCCTCTTCTTCCGAATAATAATATTCAAAACCATCCTGTACTTCTTTTGAACCTGCGTCTGGATTGTTTCTGATCATTGTCTCCAAACCACTCTTTCCATCAGAAAGTCTGTGTGTAAATAGGACAAATTCATTGTCATAGTGGCAGGAAAAATATCCCTCCCGGACCTGAATGTCCTTCAAGGATGTCTTCCATGGATTGTTATCATTGATCCAGTAAATCCGCTCGGTTGGAAGTTCTGATCGTATATTAGGCGAGTCTGAAGTCTGATATGCATAGATAAAGCTCTCTAAATTTTTGTATGTATCCGGTGTGCTAAGCACGTATTCCTCTGTCTCTGTTGAGGTGTCTGCACTTTCATTCGTTTGGTTCAGGCAGCCAGAAATGAGCAGTGCGGCAGTCAAACATAATACCATATATTTTCTCATACCCTTACACCTCACTCATGAAATCCATTGCGGCTGCTCCATTTACTTCTCTTCCATCAACAACCGATACAACGTAGGTTCCGCATGAATCTCCTTCAGGATCGCCTCGATCGCCTCCCGGTTCTCCTTCCTTTTCCCCTGCTTTACCGCCCGGATCAAAAGATTCTTCGGCGTGTGCTCCATATCGATAAACTCCAGGATCTGCACCCGGTATCCCATGGCCTCCAGCACTTCCGCACGAAGGGCATCTGTATAAAGCGCTGCCATCCGCTCCTTGATAATTCCATAATGGAACACCGGTGCAAACAACTCGCTCTTCATCTGCTTATTCACCTCATGCTGACAGCACGGAACAGACAGGATCACCTTCGCGTTCCAGCGGACCGCCTTCTCCAGCGCGTAATCCGTCGCAGTATCGCAGGCATGGAGCGTCACGACCATATCGACCTCATCCGTTCCCTCGTAGGAAGCGATATCCCCATGAAGAAACTCCAGAGATTCATATCCAAATTTCTTCGCAAGACGGGAACAGTGCTCGATCACGTCCGTCTTCAGGTCCAGGCCTGTGATCCGTACCGGGTAGCCCTTTAAGACCTTGAGATAATAATACATCGCAAAGGTCAGATAAGACTTTCCACAGCCAAAATCAATGATCCTGGTCTCCTTCTCCTTATCAAGCTTTGGAAGCACGTCCTCAATAAATTCCAGGAACCGGTTGATCTGGCGGAATTTGTCATACTTTGCGTGGACGATGGCCCCGTCCTTCGTCTGGACACCAAGTTCCACAAGGAACGGAACCGGGATTCCCTCTTCCAGGATATACCGTTTCTTCCGGTTATGGGAAAGACCGCCAGCCCACGCAGCCTTAAGAGCCGCGTCAGAACCACCGGTGGACCCGCTATCCTGGCCGGAAGCGGAAGCTGCCACGTTTGCCACAGCCGCCTTTTTCTTCACCTTCACGGTAATCTTCCCCTTCTTGCTCACAAGAACCGTTCCGCTCTTATCCTGCGCCTCCAGCTGAAGCTGCCGGAAGCTTGTCTCCATAAGACTTTCCAGATAATCCACCGCTTCCTCCGCGGTGAGATTCTTGTGGAATGCCTGCTTTCCGATAAACTCCTCTGCCTGAAAATGCAGGGCGCCTTTCGCTAACACCGGACGGATCTTTGCCTTCAGAAAATCGTTCTTCTCCGCCTGTCCGCTGGCCGTGACCTGGATCAGACGCTCATTTAAAAAATCAGTGAGTACACTGTGAAGCTCTCTCTTTTCCATCACTTCTTCTCTCCCCAGCCGCCGCGCAAAAGCTCCGGCTCATCCATCAGATGGGCGAAATCGTTAAAACGGTTTAACAACATCTCCCCGTCGGACTCCCGGTAATAAAATTCCGTGATCCCACAGTTTTCCAGATGCTTCGCGAGCAGCGGAACATATGCGCCGTCCATATGGAGATAATGGGTCACAAGACTCCGGATCACGCCCCCATGGGTGACGACAGCCACGGTCTCTGCGCCAGACTTTACGATCTCATCCATGACCGGAACGGCCCGGCGGATCACATCTGCAGCGTTCTCACCGCCCGGATACGGAAGATCCTCCTTCATGGAAGCTCTGGCGGCAAAAAAGTCTGCGTAGCGCTCCATAATCACATCGTCGGAAAGTCCCTCCAGATCACCGAAGGAGATCTCCCGGAGACCTTCCCGGATGATCCTCGGCGCATGGAGCTTTTCGTTGATAATATCGGCTGTCTCACACGCGCGGATCAGATCACTGGACCAGACGGCGTCGATGCATTCTTTTTTTAGCCTCTCCCCAAGAAGCTCTGCCTGCCGCTTACCAGCGTCGGAAAGCGGCACATTTACATTACAAAGCGGGCTGTTCTGCCTGCCGTGACGGATCAGATAGATTCTCATAGTCTCTCCTGTTTAGTTCTTAAAGCTGTGGATCGGAGCCGGAATCCGTCCGGTTCTGCTTACAAATTTTTCACAGCTGAATGCGTTCACTGGCATGATCGGTGCATGTCCTAAAAGACCGCCGAACTCTACCGTCTCGCCCACACCTTTTCCGATTACCGGGATCAGGCGGACTGCTGTTGTCTTCTGGTTTACCATGCCGATCGCCGCCTCATCCGCGATGATTCCGGCGATGGTTGCAGCACTTGTATCTCCCGGAACCGCAATCATGTCAAGACCCACGGAGCATACGCAGGTCATTGCTTCCAGTTTCTCGATGGTAAGAGCGCCCTCGTTGACCGCATCGATCATTCCCTGGTCCTCGCTGACCGGAATAAACGCACCGGAAAGTCCGCCGACGTAGGAAGATGCCATAACGCCGCCCTTCTTTACCTGGTCATTTAACATAGCGAGGGCAGTCGTTGTACCCGGTGCGCCTGCGCGCTCTAAACCGATCTCCTCCAAGATCTCAGCAACGGAATCGCCCACAGCCGGAGTCGGTGCTAAAGACAGATCGATAATACCGAACGGGATACCGAGGCGTGCGGATGCCTCTTTCGCAACAAGCTGGCCTACACGGGTGATCTTGAATGCAGTCTTTTTAATCGTCTCACATAACGTCTCGAAATCAGCACCGCGGACAGACTGCAGCGCTGTTTTTACAACACCAGGTCCTGAAACACCTACATTGATGATCGCGTCAGCCTCTGTGACACCGTGGAATGCACCTGCCATGAACGGGTTGTCATCCGGTGCATTACAGAAAATAACAAGCTTCGCGCAGCCTAAGCAGTCGTTATCCTTCGTGTACTCTGCGGTTCTTACGACCATCTCGCCCATTAAACGGACAGCGTCCATATTTAAACCGGTCTTTGTGGAACCGACGTTGATGGAGCTGCAGACAAAGTCGGTCTCTTTTAACGCCTGCGGAATGGAGCGCATCAGATTCTCATCGGCTGTAGTCATGCCCTTTGAAACAAGTGCGGAATATCCGCCGATAAAATTGACGCCTACGGTTTTTGCCGAGCGGTCGAGAGTCTTTGCGATGGTCACAAAATCTTCCGGACTCTTGCATGCAGCACCGCCCACCAGGGCGATCGGAGTCACGGAAATACGCTTATTGACGATCGGAATTCCGAAATCACGCTCAATCTGTTTTCCTGTCGGAACAAGATCCTTTGCGAGAGTCGTGATCTTGTTGTAGATCTTTTCGTTTAACTTGCCAAGATCGGAGTCACAGCAATCCAGAAGGCTGATACCAAGGGTGATGGTGCGGACATCCAGATTCTCGTGCTCGATCATATTGTTAGTCTCGTTTACTTCCAGACGTGTAATCATAATCTTTTCCCTCTCCCTAATCAAATACGGTGCATTTTTGTAAAGATCTCTTCACGCTGGCACTTGATGTTGACGCCGATTCCAGTGCCGATCTCATCGAGACCGGAAGCCATTTCATCGAATGAAACGCTTGCGCCGCTTCCATCCACGATCATCATCATGTTGAAATACTCCTGAACAATGGTCTGGGAAATATCAAGGATGTTAATTTTATGGTCCGCAAGATATGTACATACCTTTGCGATGATGCCTACGGTGTCTTTTCCTACTACAGTGATAATAACTTTATCCATGGAAATTTTCCTCCTTGTGTTGTGCCTTCCGCGTATTTTTAATTTGATCCGGCCCGGCAGACATGGTCTGCTGAAAGGCGGGAATCCTGGGAACGGTAGCATTATGCAGTGTTAAAGCATAAAAAATTTCTTAAAATATATCATTACATTCCATAAGATGCAAGCTTTTTTTGATGTACACCTGTACGAAAATGCAGGCCGCTGCAAAGAATCATGTGGGACGCCCGAATATGCCGGGACATTCTCTCTGACTACAGGCTGATAATCTCCGACATTTCATCCCGCTTCGCCACTGCCAGATGGAAATCGTCTGCATGGTACGGACAATCCCCCATGTCGATCTCCAGACGCACCGTCTCATAGGCCAGCTCCGGAATATTGTTCTCCTTGCTCAGATGGCCGAGTAATATATGTTTCAATCTGCCGCTTAAAATGCAGTTCAAGAGACACCCTGCGTTTTCGTTGGAAAGATGTCCGAAATCCCCCATGATGCGGCGCTTTAAGTAGTACGGATACGGTCCCGTCTCCAGCATCCTGAGATCATGGTTGGACTCCAGAAGCACCGCGTCCAGATCCAGCAGATGGTCGACGGTATACTGATTAAAATGGCCGAGATCCGTCGCCACCGCCACGGACTTGTTTCCCGACTGGATCCGGTATGCCACCGGGTCTGCGGCATCGTGGTCGATGTGAAATGGCTTGACTGTCAGATCCCCCAGGGCGAACTCCGTGTCCGGAAGGATCGGGTGAAGAAGCTCTTCCGGATACTCTCCAAGGCCCTTGATCTTTTTGATCTCATTTAACGTCCCTTCCGTCGCGTAGATCGGGACTTCATATTTTCTCGCGAGAACGCCGAGTCCCTTCACATGGTCAGAATGCTCATGAGTGATGCAGATCCCGTCCAGCTCGCTTGTCTTTAATCCAACCTCGTTGAGCCCCTGCTCGATCCGCTTCGCGCTGATACCGGCATCGATCAGGATGTGGCTCTCCTCCGTTCCTGTGTAGATGCAGTTTCCACTGCTGCCGCTGGCAATACTAACAAATCTCATGGTCAAGGATCTCCTTCAGCTGTCGTTTGATATCGGACTCGTCCCCATTGTTGTCGATGACCCGGTCGCAGAGCGCGCGGTACTCTTCCTCCGATGCCTGTCTTCCGATGATATCCTCGCACTTTTCGCGGCTATAACCCCGGTTTGCCATAAGGCGGATGATCCGGTTCTCCTTTGTGGTGTAGACATACCACAGCTCGTCAAAGAGGTCCTTCGGCGCGGTGTCAAAGACTGCCGCTTCGATGATCACAAGCTGCTCCTCAGCCGCTTCTGCTGCCTCTTTCATGGTCTTCCACACAAGCGGATGGATGATGGAGTTCATGGTCTTTAACGCATCCTTATTGCGGAAGATCACATCCGCAAGTGCCTTCCGGTCCACGGATCCGTCCAGAGCAAGGAATGATGTTCCAAGGGCCTCCGTGACCCTCTTTAACCCCTCGCTTCCCGGCTCCATGAGATCGTGGGCCACAAGATCCGCCAGAATGATCTTCGCCCCAAAATCCTCTTTCAATACCGCCAGCACACTGCTCTTTCCAGCGCCGACACCGCCTGTAATTCCAATAATTTTCTTCTTCTGTTCCATTTATTTCGCCTCAAACCAGTTCTTTCCGCCATGCATGTCGATCTCCAGTTCCACCTTTAAGGATGCCGCATGGTGCATCTCCTCGGACAGGATCTTCATAACTGTTTCCTTCTCGTCCTCCGCCGTCTCGATGAGAAGCTCATCGTGTACCTGCAGGATCAGTCTGGAGCGAAGATTCTCTCTTCTCAGTCTCTCATCCACCCGGATCATGGCGATCTTGATGATGTCCGCGGCGGTTCCCTGGATCGGGGAGTTCATTGCCACGCGCTCGCCGAAGGAACGCTGCATAAAGTTCGAGGATTTTAGCTCCGGCACCGGGCGGCGACGTCCGAACATGGTGGTGACGTACCCCTGTTCCTTTGCGTGAGCCACAAGGCTGTCAAGAAATGACTTGACCTGTGGGTAAGTCTCAAAATACCGCTCGATATACTCCATGGCCTCTTTTCTGGAGATGCTCAGGTCCTCGCTGAGTCCAAAGGCACTGATCCCGTACACGATCCCGAAGTTCACGGCCTTCGCGTTGCGGCGCTGCAGCGGTGTCACCTCGTTTAACGGGATATGAAACACCTGGGACGCCGTGATGGCGTGGATATCCTGGGCAGTCTTATATGCCTCGATCAGACGCTCATCGCCGGACATGTGGGCGAGGACGCGCAGCTCGATCTGGGAGTAGTCGGCATCTAAGAACAGGAATCCGTCCCGCGGGACAAAGACCTTCCGTATCTCCCGTCCAAGCTCCATGCGGATCGGAATGTTCTGGAGGTTCGGCTCCGTGCTGGAGATCCGGCCCGTCGCCGTGATCGTCTGGTTGAAGCGGCTGTGGATCCGGCCATCCTCTTTGATATATGTTCCCAGACCGTCCGCGTAGGTGGAATTTAACTTTGTATACTGCCTGTAATCTAAGATCTTCTGGATCACCGGGTAATCCGGGGCGAGCTTTTCAAGGACATCTGCCGCTGTTGAATAGCCGGTCTTTGTCTTTTTTCCGCCCTTGATCTGCATCTTCTCAAACAGGATCTCGCCTAACTGTTTCGGGGAGTTGATATTGAACTCCTGTCCTGTCATCTCCCAGATCTCCTTCTCGAGAACGGCGATCTGTTTCTTCAATTTCCCGCCGTAGGCGGTGAGTTCTTCCCGGCGGACCGCAATTCCCTCATCTTCCATGTGGAATAACGTATAGATCAGCGGAAGCTCGATATTCCGGTAAAGATCCTCCATTCCTTCTGCTGCCAGACGCTCTGAGAGCGGTTTCCCGGCGGCAAAAGCGGTGTATGCCATAAGTCCCGCCATGTGCGTAAAATTATCCTGTTCTTTTGCGCAGGCGTCCTTATAGGACATCTTTTTGATCAGGTCTGCCCTTGACGGAACCGTCATGCCGAGAACATCCCTCGCAATGTCATCGTACCCATAAGTGTCCTTTAACGGATTTAAAAGGTACGCCGCGACACCCGCATCGTAAACGGTATCCCCGTAGGAAAGCTTCGCAAACGGCAAAGAATGCTTGAGATCCAGCACCCAGGCATGGCCTGTGCGGCAGAGCTCTTCATACTTTCCGGCGATATAGCTTTCTGTCATAAAGCCGCCGACCGGGAAAATATAGCTTCCGGTCTCCTCAAAGCTTAAAGCGAGAGCTGTCACGGAGCCGTTCTCCGCGAGAAGCTCCATACCGATGCGCTCTTCTTTCTTTGCCTTTTCAAAGAGCGCGTCCGCCTCTGAGAAATCTTCCACGAGGACAAACTGCTTCTCCGGTCCGCTCTCATTCCTGATCCCCTCGCCGAATCTCGCTGCGATGGACTTAAACTCCAAACGTTTCATATATTCGTAAGCGGCCGGTGTATAGAGATTTTCCAGCTTCGCGTCCGCCATGGAAAACTCAATGGGGGCATCGATACAGATTCTTGCAAGTTTCAGGGAGAGATCTGCAAGGTCCTTGTGTTCCTCCAGCGCCTTCTTTGCCCTGGGCGGTTTTACCTGATCGAGGTGGGCGTAGATGTTTTCCAGATTTTGATACTGTACAATGAGGTTTGTTGCCGTCTTCTCACCGATGGACGGAACACCCGGGATATTGTCAGACTGGTCGCCCATCAGGGCCTTCACCTCGATAAACTGCTCCGGTGTTACCTGGTACTCCCGAATCACGTCCTCCGGGTAATAGTTGTGTACTTCTGTGGTTCCACGGCTTGTCTTCGGAAGACAGATCCGGATATGGGTGTCGGAAAGCTGTAAAAGATCCCGGTCTCCGGAGAGGATCGTCACCTCATATCCATCTTTCTGCTCACGTTTCGCGATGGTTCCAAGAATATCGTCCGCCTCATATCCCTCTTTTGTGAGAATCGGAACACCCATGGCCGTCAGGACTTCCTTCATAAGCGGTACCTGCTCGTGAAGCTCCTCCGGCATCGGTTTTCTTGTTCCCTTGTAAGCGTCGAACATCTTATGTCGGAACGTCGGCGCTTTTAAGTCAAAGGCCACCGCCAGGTAGTCCGCTTTCTCCTCATCGAGAACCTTGAATAAGATATTTAAAAAGCCATAGACCGCGTTCGTGTGAAGACCTTCCGAGTTCGTCAGGTTCGGCACACCGTAGAACGCGCGGTTTAAGATGCTATGACCGTCGATCAGTACGAGTTTTTCCATGTTCACTCCTGTTTCACGATAATATTTATAAGCTTCCTATTACAAAAAGCCCATCGTCTTCCAGATCCGAAGCTGCAAAAGGATCATGACGACTAACGCCATTCCGCCCAGAGTCGTGACCGCGTAGGTCGTGATCTGGAATATGGAGATATGGCGCAGGGTCCGGTAGGATTCCGCTACCTTTCGTTTTAAATCTCCCACGATGTCGTATGTTCCATCCGCCTCGTCCAGCTTTTTTAAACCCACATCCACCATATAGTGGATCTCCAGCTCTTCCCTGCAGTTATCACACGTTTTAATATGGTCCAGGAAATCTTCCAGCTCCGTTGGGGACAGCTCATCCTTCATATACGGAACTACCATCTTTTCTGCTTCCACACAGGTCATGGAACACACTCCTTTCAGCTTTAATCTTAAGAAGCCCGCATAAATGCAAAAAGACACGACCATCTAATGAGAGTCATGTCTTTTCGTTTCTGCCGGCGGCCGGACTTGAACCGGCACGAAGTTACCCCCGTCAGATTTTGAGTCTGATGCGTCTGCCATTCCGCCACGCCGGCATATCTTCGCGGCTGTGTATTTCAACAGCCGCATATAATTCTATCATAAGAACATGAAAATTGCAAGGAGATTTTAGTGGTGGACACGACAAACGCATGAATGATTGTCTACCACCAATTCTGTTTTCAGCTATTTTTAAGCTTCTAAAAGTTCTTCCAGATAC
>NZ_WQPW01000035.1:0-41583 GCF_018785465.1 Clostridium sp. MCC328 | reverse complement strand
TATTGAAAGCGCCGTATACCGAACGGTACGTACGGTGCTGTGAGAGGACGGCGGTTAGCCACCGCCTCCTACTCGATTTTCAGATCATTTTTAGCAATTTTTCAGTTTTAATTCCAGTTTCGGAATTTTTCTCTTTTTACAGATGCTCTTCCAGCTCACTGTTCCTATGTACCCCAGTGATCGCATACTCTGCCCACTCCGCGATATTTGTGGCGTGGTCGCCGATGCGCTCGTAGTATTTGGCGATCATGAGGATGTCCAGGATCTGTTCCTGGGTGGCCTCGCCGTTTAAGATACCGTCTGCCAGTTCTTTCTTTACCTGGGAGAACATATCGTCGATCACGTCATCGTAGGCGATGACTTCCTTTGTCTTCTTGAGGTCCTCGTTTGCGAAGCTCTCAATGCTCTCGCGGACCATGGACGCAACGGCTTTTGCCATCTCGCCAAGTCTTGTCGCCTTTACCGGCTCTAAGAGGTCTGTGGTCTTGATGATCTCCGCGATATCGCCCGCCTGGTCACCGATACGCTCCAGGTCTGTGATCATTTTTAATGCGGAAGAGATCTTTCTTAAGTCACTCGCCACCGGCTGCTGCTCTAAGAGAAGCTTCAAGCACTTGCTCTCGATATCTCTCTCCTTTAAGTCCACGTTCGCATCGTCTTGCAGGATCTTCGCCGCCTGCTCCCGGTCCATGTGCATCAGTGCCTCGTAAGTCCCGTCGATCATTTTCTCGCAGAGCAGTCCCATCTCCGCCAGCATCTTATGCAGCTCTTCCAATTGCTTTAAAAACGCGTCTCTCATAATCAGCCAAACCTCCCTGTGATGTAGCTTTCTGTCCGTTCGTCCCTCGGGTTCGCAAACAGATCACTTGTATTATTGTACTCGACGACCTCACCTAACAGGAAGAACGCTGTCTTGTCAGAGATACGCGCCGCCTGCTGCATGTTGTGGGTGACGATCACGATGGTGTATTTATCCTTTAATTCCATCGCCAGGTCCTCGATCTTCGATGTGGAGATCGGGTCCAGGGCAGAGGTCGGCTCATCCATCAAGATTACCTCCGGCTCCACCGCCAGGGTTCTCGCGATGCAGAGTCTCTGCTGCTGTCCGCCGGAAAGTCCCAGGGCACTCTTATTTAAGCGGTCCTTAAGCTCATCCCAGATCGCCGCCTGACGCAGGCTTTTCTCAACGATCTCGTCGAGATCCGCCTTTCTCGTGATCCCGAAGATCCTCGGGCCATAGGCGATGTTGTCGTAAATACTCTTCGGGAACGGGTTTGGCTGCTGGAATACCATGCCGACCTTGTGGCGCAGTGTGATGGCGTCCATATCCTTAAAGATGTTCTGCCCGTCAAGCTCCACTTTTCCGTCGATCTTTACATTCTCCACAAGATCGTTCATCCGGTTCAATGTCTTTAAAAATGTAGATTTTCCGCAGCCGGACGGTCCGATGAACGCGGTGATCTCATGGGCGCTGATCTGCATGTTGATGTCCTTAAGCGCATGGAACGAGCCGTAATGCAGATTCAGCTTTTCGATATCAAATTTCGGTTTCATATCAGTCATATATGTTTTCCTCTCTAAAACTCTCATATGCCATCCTCAGAGTTTCATTACTTCTTCCTCAAGAATCGTCATTGAGGTCCTTTTCCGAATATTTCTTACGCTGCCTCGCCAGAGCTCTTTTTCTTCAGATGATGGCTCCAAACATTCGCACCGATGCTGAATGCCAGAACCAGGATCATAAGGACCGCGGAGGCGGTGTTCGCCAGTGCCTTATCCTGACCGTTTACCTGAAGGTTCCAGATCTGGATCGACAATGTCTCTGCCGGGCGGAACGGGTTGAAGGGGCAGGTCGGGGTTGCCAGGTTCCAGTTGCCCCAGCGCAGGTCGCTTCCGGATCCTGTGGTGTAGAGGAGCGCTGCCGCCTCACCGAATCCACGTCCCGCCGCCAGGATGACGCCTGTCATGATGCGCGGGAGACATGCCGGGAGAAGTACATGGAAGATGGACTGCCATTTTGTCGCTCCAAGACCTAAACTCGCCTGAAAATATCCCGCCGGGAGTCCCTTGATGGCATCCTCGGTGGTCGTCGTGATAAGCGGAAGTGTCAGGATCGATACGGAGAGTGCACCCGCCATCAGGCTCTTTCCCATTCCGAAGAATACGAGGAATACCAGGTATCCGAACAGGCCCACAACGATGGACGGAAGGGAAGAAAGTGTCTCGATACACATTCTCAGAAACTTTGTCATTTTTCCCTGTTTCGCATACATGGCCAGATAAATTCCGGCGCAGACACCGAGGGGGATGGATACCAGCAGGGAGATAAATACGAGATAGATCGTGTTGAACAACTGGTTTCCGATGCTTCCTTTTCTCGCGAAGCGGAACATCTCCGGCTTTGCCCCCATGAGACCGCCGATGATGACCTTGCCCGCAAAACCGATCAGAAGAGCGAAGAAGAAGATCGCAACCAGGTAGAAAATGACTGTCATAACGCGGTCCACACCGCGCGAACGTCTGATCTTACTTTCCATGGTCTAATTTTCCCCCTTTGCTGCGAACTGCTTTACCGGCACTGCGGTCGTGCTGGTTTTCACAGAAGTGCTTGTTTTTTCTTCTTTCTCCGGCTTTACCGCTGTCACATGATGGATCAGGAAGATGAAGAACAGGGAGATTGCAAATAACAGCAGTGCCATGGTCCAGAGTGCGGATTTCATCTCGCCGCCCTCCATGGCGTTGCCCATCTGGGCCGCGATCTCGGTGGTCAGAGTCTTTGTCGTTGAAAAAATGCTTGTGGGAAGCGCTGTGGTCTGTCCGATGACCATGGCCACTGCCAGGGCCTCACCGAAGGCTCTCGCGAGACCTAAGATCACACCGGAAATGATTCCAGGCGCTGCCGCCGGAACTACGATCCGGTATATGGTCTGCCAGCGGGTAGAGCCGAGTCCGTACGCCGCCATTCTGCATTCCTTCGGTACGGAGTGAAGGGCATCCGCCGCAACACTTGTGATCGTCGGGAAGATCATGACCGCTAAGACCAGACCTGCTGCCAAGATGGAATGTCCCACCTGACGGTCAAACAAGATCTTGATCGCCGGTACAAGCACCGTAAGTCCCACCCAGCCATAGACAACAGACGGGATCCCGGCGAAGATCTCGACTACCGGGCGGTAGAATTTCTCGCCAAACTCCGGGGAGATCTCCGTGATGAAGATCGCTGATCCCAGAGAAAACGGAGTCGCGATGAGAAGCGCCAGGCCGCAGGTGCAGAGCGACCCAGCGATGAAGATCAGCGCACCGATGCTGCCGCCGCCTGCCATATTGTCCTCCGGTGCCCAGTCTGCAGATCCTAAGAATTCCAGGAAGGAATGTCTGTAAACCAGGAATGTGGACGATCCCTTGTATACAAGGAACGCGCCGATCACGATCGTCAGAAGAATTACGAACAGTCCACAGACAGTCATCAGATCCCGCCACAGATATTCTCTGACGAACATGCTTTTTTCTTTACCATTCTTCATAAGTCCTCCTGCTTCCTATATTCGAAGCAAATTCTATCAGGTCAGCCAGCCTTTTATCGGCTGGAAATAAGTCCATATACCGCATCGGGCGGGTCAGATTTTTCTGCCCCGCCCGTTTCGCAGCTCTCTGTCCATGTCCTCTCTGCATCCTGCCATCGGCTCATGGCTTTGCTGCCCCATTCTCGATTAATGCGTAACTGCTCAGTACCTTCACAGTTACGAGCAAAAATCTATTCCAAATCGACTGCCTTCCGGGCGACGTTTTCTTACGGTCAGCGCAGTAAACGCGCAGACCTACTGAACATTTATATTAATGTTCGGTGTTTGTCATCTTGGAAGATACGCCGTATCCTAAGGATTCCATCTTTGCGCCGTACTCATCGGACATGATGTAGTCAAGGAATGCGCTTACAACTTCGTCCGGCTCACCCTTTGTGTACATATGCTCAAATGTCCATACCGGATATTTTCCAGCGTATGTATTTTCAAGTGTCGGCTCTGCGCCATCGATCGCTACGGTTGCAACTCCCGCATCACCTGTCAGATAAGAAAGTGCTACATATCCGATCGCACCCTTCGTATCTTTTACATTCTGAAGAAGAACACCGGAATCATCTGTTTCCATGGAAGTATTGGAAGCTTCCTCGTTTCCGTCGAGAGCGTATTTCTGGAAGGTTGCTCTTGTACCGGAAGATGTCGGTCTCGTTACAAGGACAATGCTCTCATCCGGTCCGCCAACCTCTTTCCAGTTTGTTGTCTTTCCTGTGAAGATGTCGATGAGCTGCTGTTTTGTAAGCTCCTCAACGCCGCCTTCTTTTACATCGTTATTTACGATTGGAGCCATTGTGACTACGCATACCTGATGATCAACAAGCTCTTTTGCCTGTGTCTCGTCAAGCTTTGCGGAGGCCTCAACATCGGAGTTACCGATATTTACGGTTCCCTCGGAAACCTGCTTTAAGCCCTCGCCGGATCCTCCTGCGTCGATCGTGATGGAAACGTCCGGGTATTTCTCGATAAACATGTCTGCTGCATCGTCAACCAGCGGTTTTAATGCGGAAGAACCTGCCGCTGTGATCGATCCTGTAAGATCTGCTTTTTTCTCTGCTGCTGTTGTCGCTGCTTCTTTTGCTGTCTCTGCTGCTGCCGCAGTTGTTGTCGCTGCTGTACTACTGCTGCTTCCGCATCCTGTCATCATGCTGACTGCTAATACTCCTGCACCTGCAAGTGCCATTACTTTTCTTGTTTTCATAATTCTTTTCTCCTCCTCAAAGGTCTTTGTTTTTATTTTTTCTTTCTCTGTACAGTATTATTTTTATCACGAATCCCCGAAACCAAAAACCATGGTTCGGTAACTACTTTGTATAATCTATGTAAATTGTAAATTCAGATTTTCGTTTGAAAATATAGCCGGGTAAAACCTTTCCACTGTGCCGGACTACCGCGAATTCAAAAAAATCAGCCATTTGTCGAGATTTTTCACAGTAGTACCGTTATCGCACAGGTATGGATATGGCCCGCTGCACGCAAAAAAAGACGCACCATCTGGTAGTCTGGAATATTTCTTCCAAATCAATCAGACGATGCGTCTTGATCCTTAATATCCTATATTTCCTTTATAACCTTTGAGCCTGGCCTCTATTCTTAAATTCCGGCTGCCGGGCCTTCAGCCGCTACACTTCCTTCACCCGGAACTGTTACCGAACTCTGTCCTTCCGTCGGGGTTGCCGGACCTGCACTCGTTGTCGCTTCCGGAACTGCCGTCGACTTCTCATATCCCGGGCCGATCGGGGCTTCCGTTGTCATATCCTGCGGACTTGACGGTCTGTATGCCTCCATGGAGGTCTCTGCTTCGTCCGTCGGACTTCCTGCATGGCTCTCGGTCGGTTTTGCGATCACATTGCCGTTGGCATCCGTTTCCGTCTCATGCAGATAGCCGCTGTTATGAGCTCCTGATGTAGTTTCGATCGGCTTGCCGTCCGGTCCTGTCTCAGTTTCACCCGTGCTCTCAGATTCCTTCTTGGATTCTTCGAGCATGGACTCCATCTGGGATTCTTCCTGACTCTCCTGCTTACTCTCCTCTTCAGCGGAAAGTGTCGTGGCCTCCGTCTCGCCCTTCGGGATATATCCCTGATCCGTCGCTACATGATCGATCTCCTTGCCAGCCTTATTCAGTCCAGTAAGTTCAGCGATCTTATTGCTGATCGTCTGGACCGTGCTGGATGGCTTGTAGTCCTCTTCACCATAGAGGAACTTGTGAAGGCTTGTAACATTGCTCACGAGTGTCTGCGGGATAACACAGGACAATTTCAGCTTGCCGATCTTCATCTTCTGCTCTCCGCGGGCTGCCGGGAATCCGGTCGTCTCACCGAGATGGTATTTCGTGACATTCTTCGCCATCGGAAGGATATCATTCATATTGATATTTGTCGCGCACATCGCGGACATATTGCCGATCAGGCTGTTTAATGTCGCAAAGTCTGCCTTTTTCGCCTTCTCGAATGCCTTCTGGATTACAAGTCTCTGGCGCTCTGTACGCGCATAGTCACTGTCCATCAGACGAAGACGTCCATAGGCAACGGCCTGTACGCCATCCAGATGGTTCACACCTGCTTTCTTTAACTGTACAGAACCAATTCCGGTACCTTTTACCGTCTCTGTGATGAACGCGTTGATGTAGTAGAACTCGGACTTACTGATATCGATGTCGACACCGCCGAGGATGTTGATCGCTGTTGCGACTGCCTTCCAGTTGAACGCTACATAGTGGGTGATGTTGAGATCCAGATTCTTATTCAGGGCTTTTACGGCCTGTTCCGGACCACCCATCGCATATGCCGCGTTGATCTTATTGTATGTGTTCTTGTCGCTCACATTCAGGTAAGTGTCGCGGAATACGGATGCCAGCTTGATCTCTCCGGTCTCACGATTTAAGTTCACGATCATGATAACATCGGACTGGTTGCCTTTTCCTGTGGAATTGTCACGGGAGTCCAGGCCAAATACCGCAATGGTCCAGTAGCCTTTTTCCATCTTATCTCTCATTTCCAGAGAGATGTTCTCATTCCGAACGTCCGCAATATCAAAATTATTCTGTCCGTTCATCTTTCCGAAGTTGTGCTGGATATAGCCGTATACCGCTGCGGCAAAACCCAGGACCAGAACGATCAGGGCGATCAGAACACCGATGATGATCTTTTTCTTCTTGTTTCCGTTTTTCCGTCTTCTGTGATTGTGGGAAGCTGCCCCATGGCTCTTTGCTGCGGCACGGCCTGCACGGCTTCCCGGGTCAGCACTCATAGAATACAGATCTTCCGTCCTGTGAGTGCGGCGTTTTGCGGACGTCTCACTCTCGCTCTCACGCCGTCTGCTCTTTCTGGCGCGGGAACGGTCTAATTCGTCTTCATAATTCATGTCATTTGTCCTCGTCTTAGTAAGCGTTTTTATTGATGAATCCCTTGAAAACCGTCAGGAACATGATCTTGAAATCAAGACCAAGTGTCCAGTTCTCGATATAATAGAGATCATGCTCGATCCGTTTAATGATCGAAGTGTCTCCACGGTAACCATTCACCTGCGCCCAGCCGGTAAGGCCCGGACGGACCTGATGCTTGATCATATATCGCGGGATTTCTTCCTTAAATTTTTCAACGAAAAATGGCCGTTCCGGTCTCGGACCCACAAGACTCATATCACCAATCAGGATATTAAAGAACTGCGGCACCTCGTCGATGCTTGTACGGCGGATAATTTTTCCGATGAGAGTTACACGGGCATCTCCCTTTGTTGTCCAGCGGCTCTTCTCCTTGCCCGGATCCTGAACCGTCATGGAACGGAATTTATACATTTTAAACGACCGGTTGTGAAGGCCGACTCGTTCCTGACAAAAAATGATCGGTCCCGGAGATGTCAGCTTTATGAGCACTGCCACGATCAGCATGATCGGGGAGAAAAGTACGATCCCCACGATCGCACCCACGATATCGACGGCTCTCTTTACCATCGCATTCATCGGATCATTCAACGGAACGCGGCGGATATGGATCACCGGCAGGCCCTGGAGATCTTCCATATACGGGATCGTCGGGATAATGTTCCCGTAATCCGGGATAAACTTCGTGTGCACGCCGGATTTTTCACAGAGAGCAACGATATGGCGGAGTTTTTCATACTCGCTCAGGCTCAGTGTGACGGCGATCTCATCGAGACTGTTCTGCTCTAAAATATAGTCGAGGTCCTCGATGCAGCCGATGACCTTTACTCCCTTATACTCACTTCCGCGTTCCTTCGTATCATCAATGATCCCGCGGATCGTGTACCCCCATTCCGGATTCTTGTTTACCCGGTCGATAAACCCTTCCGCTGCGGAGGAATAGCCAACTAACAGGATATGTTTCTGATTGTATCCTTTTGAGCGCATGGAACGAAGCACGATCCGGATTCCATTCCGCTCAATGGTCATAAACGCCACGTTCAGCACATAGAAATATACGACCAGTCTCTGGGAGAAGTTGTAGAGATGCGGCTCTTTTCTTCCAAAGTACAGGATCAGACCAAAAATAAGGAGTCCGATCGTGTTTGCCTTGAATATCTTTCCGAATTCATTTCTGCGTCCGAGTACACGCTTCGGCGTGTACAGTCCAAAAAAGGAGTACAAAAGCAGATACGCCGGAATAATGACAAGGAGCGCGCCAAAATAAAAACCGACCTCAAGTGTCCGTTTTCCGAGCAGGTTCGCCCATCCGCTTCCGATTACGATAAACCATGCAAGCAGATAAGAGAATGCGGTCACGAAGGCGTCAAGCACAACGTGAAAACGGTTGAGGCTCTTCTGATTATCTTTGATCATATAATTTTCACCCTGTTTTCCAAGGAACATGCCGGTCAGAATTCTTTCCGTGATCAGCGCATGCACAGCCGCGCCAGCCAATTCCCCCGGCAGGTATTTTCAACTATACCATGCCCCGTCAGACTGCCTTTCTCAAGTCACTCCCCCCGGACATAGTACCGCCATCATAAAAAATATGCATACATAGTATACATAAAATTTACCCATTTGCATATAAACGATTTCTTAAGAAAATCTGAGATTTCCGTAAATTATTCGTTTATTTTGCATAAAAGCAGCCGTTCAGCCTATCCGCACTGAGCCGGCCGCACAGCGTCCGGCGAAGAATCTCAGGCTTTCGCTCCAAGCTTCGCCGCCTGTCTCCTGGAAAACTCATAAACATAGACTGCGGTTCCGGCGATCAGCTCAAGCTGGATCCCGATCTCCCGCTGTATTCTTCCTTTAAAGGAAGGGACGCGTTTACAGTTCTTTAATGTTCTGATCCCCTCAAGGAATCCGGACACATAGTCTTTTCCGAATCCCATCTTTTTAAAAAACAGGAACTTTACAAATGTTCCCGCGAGAAGACACGGAGAATTTAAAAGTAACTGCCAGGTGCGCATATTTTTGTAATTCAGATACACATTATTCCTCGCGGCAAGCTTCACCTTAAAGGAATTATACTTCGATCCGCTTGTCCCGCTGCCTACATGGTACACCACAGCTTCCGGGCAGAATACGTTGTCATATCCGTAAAGCTTCGCCCGGTATCCCACATCGATATCCTCGAGGTAGGCGAAATGCATCTCATCGAAGTATCCGATGGTCTCAAACACTTCCCGGCGGTAGATTGCCGCACCGGCACACGCCGTAAAGACGCGGCAGCTCTTTTTATAAAGCTTTTCCGGACGCCCGACGCCCCGCTGGAACGCCCAGCCGAGGACGCTGTACATGTCTCCGGCATCGTCCATGAGGTCCGGATGGTACATCTGGATCATCTTGCTGCTGACGGAAAAGATCTTCTCCGACCGGTCCATGGCCCTCTCCAACGCTTCGACGTAGTGGGGAGCCACTTTTGTATCATTATTTAATAAGATCACATAAGGCGTATCTGCCGCCCTGATCCCCACGTTTACCGCACCGGAAAAGCCAGTGTTTTCCGGAAGAAAGATCGACGGGATCTCCCGCTCCTTCAGCCACTCCACGCTGCCGTCCGTGGAACCGTTGTCCACCACCAGGATCTTGAAATCCTTTGTCGTCTGCTTTTCCAGTGCCTCAAAGCACAGTTCCATAAACGAAAGTCCGTTGTAATTCGGAATTATGATCGTTGTCTTCATTCGTCTAACGGTACCTCCAGTTTATATGGTTCCCCGATTTTTTCCTTTTTCAGGTCACGCAGCGCAAAATTTGATTTTCTCAGTGTCAGGTTCGGATTGTAGTACGGATCTCCGTCTCTCAGGATCTCCGGCCAGCGCTTCGCGAAGGTGGCGATCTCACGGTTAAATCGCTCCACCTTCTCCGGTGTGTCCTCAAGTCCGCGGGACTTGGATTCATAGTGGTGAAGCACCGCATAAGGCGCGTATACTACAAGTTTTCCGAGCTTTCTCACCTTCATGCAGTAATCAATATCATTGAAAGCCACCGCGAGCTCTTCTGTAAATCCCCCCACAGCGTCAAATACGGAACGCTTGCTCATCATGCAGGCCGCTGTGACCGCGCTGTAATCCTGGGCACACATCGCGCGGTTGAAATAGCTGTTCTCGGATTTATGAAGTCCGATAAACGTATGACCGGCGATACCGCCGAAACCGATAACAACACCGGCGTGCTGGATCGTGTCATCCTCATAGAGCAGTCTCGCTCCGGCGATCCCCACGTCCTCCCTCTGGACAAAGCCAAGCATCTCTTCCACAAAATTCTTTGCGATCAGTTCGATATCGTTGTTCATAAACAGAAGGTACTCGCCCTTTGCGTGCTGTACGCCGAAGTTGTTGATCGCGGAATAGTTGAACTCTCTTTCCCAGCGGACAACATGCACATTCGGGAATTCCTTCTGGATCTTTTCATAGTAATCCCAGGTCACCTGCTCTGTACTGTTGTTCTCCACGATGACGAACTCCAGATTCTTATAGGTTCCCTCCGTCAGCATCGGACGAATACAGTTGTCAAGATCCACGGTGTGGTCCTTGTTTGGGATAATTACAGATACCAGCGGAGCATCCTTGATCTTAAACGTCGTGTGATAGATCCCGTAATCCACACCCTTTTCTACCTTTTCTGCCTCAATTCCCACTCTCTTATAGTGGTCCATAATGGCACGGGAACCGGCTGTGAAGGCATAAAGCTTGCTCTCCGGGTTGCTTGCCGTGGAATTTGGGTGGCAGCGCCAGTGATAGAGCACCTTCGGGATATGGCAGATCTGCTTTGCATTCTCTGTACAGCGGAAAATAAAGTCGTAATCCTGGGCTCCGTCATATTCCGGCCGGAAACCGCCGACTTTATCGAGCAGTTCTTTTTTCACCACAAACAGATGGCAGATATAGTTGACGCTCGTCAACAGGTCCGGATTGAAATCCGGCTTGAAATGCGGGTCGAACAGTTCATCCCCATCCATGTCAAGCTTGTCCTCATCGGAATAGAGGACATCGCAGTTTTCATTCTCATTCAGTTTTTTCGCGCACTCAAAGAGCGCGTTCGGTGTCAGACGGTCATCATGATCCGCAAGAACAATGAAATCACCTTCTGCCATCTCAAGGGCGGCATTCGTATTTCCGGAGATACCGCGGTTTTCCCCCAGTACCTGATAGCGGATTCTTGCATCTTTCTCCGCATATTTCTTTAAAACATTCCCGACACTCTCACCCGCCGGGCTGCCGTCCGCGATACAGAGTTCCCAGTTCGCGTAAGTCTGCTCCACGATGGAGTCCAGCATTTCCTTCAGGAATTTCTCCGGAGTCTTATAGACCGGGATCACGATCGAAAATTTCGGCATATAATCGAACTTCTTTTTCTTCTGCTCTTCCAGTTCTTCCTCCGACGGTTTCGTGAGATTCCACCACTCTGCGTAGTCGTAATCGTCGTCAATTCCCTGGATCTTGTGCTTGGATTTTAAGATCAGGGCCTTCAGGCCATTTTCCTTTAAGAAGTCCCAGGCAACATGGACTGTCTCCATGTTCATAAGGTTCATGAGCTTCTGTACCTTGCGATTTGCCGCTCCGGTCTTCCTGCGGATCGCCATATCGCTGTATTTCACACGGGTCGTCTTCTTCCCGCCGCAGATCACAAGATAATAATTCTTTCCATGTTCATACGGAAAACGGATATCAAAGCCGAGATCACGGTCGATGATCTTCTTATAATAGATCTGGCTCACGTCATCTCTTCTCGTCGGAACGATCTTTGCCTTCACCGGCTGTCCCGCTTCATCCTCGACCCGGTAGGTGATCACGGAATCCGGGTTGCTCTCAACAGCCCAGCCATTTAACTGGATCGTCTGCTCCCGGACTCTCATCACTTCAACACTGTACTTCATACTTCCTCCTGTGCACCGGCCGGTGTATCAAAATTGATGCGCTCCTCCTCCACAACGAGCGGGCGGTGCATCACACGGGTATTGATGCTCATGATATACTCGCCAAGCAGACCGATAAAAAAGATCTGGACAGAACCAAGAAAGCACATTCCGATGAGAAGCGGTGCCATACCTGCCATAAAGCGGTCCCAATATAAGAGTTTCATGATCAGATATATGACTGCTACGATAAAGCTCACGCCGCCGCAGAAGGCGCCGAAAAAGGTTGCCAGGCGCAGGCCCGCTTTTGTGTAGGACGTAAAGCTGAGCATCGCCGCGTCATATAATTTATAGAAGTTATTGTGGGTCTTTCCCGCGCGGCGCTTCGGCTGCTCGTACGGGATCTCTTTTCTCTTAAAGCCTAACTCCGCAACGATCCCGCGAAGGAACGGGGTCGGATCGTTTAAGTTTCTTAAGACCTCGATAAACTGTCTGTCGTAGAGTCCGGAGCCTGTAAAGTGCTCGATCTGCTCCACATCAGATAATTTCCGGATCAGTTTGTAGTAGCAGCTTCTGAGCCAGTACATAATCGGGTTCTCTTTGCTGCTCGTCTTGATTCCGATGACGATCTTATAGCCATTCTCCCACTCGTGGACATACTTCGGAATCAGTTCCACCGGATCCTGGAAATCCGCCACCATGGAGATCACGCAGTCACCGGTTACCTGAAGGATTCCATAATACGGAGAATTGAACTGTCCAAAGTTTCTCGCGTTGAAGATCGCCTTGATCTTCGGATTCTTCGCGCAGAGCATGCGGAGCAGTTCTCTTGTCTTATCGGTGGAGTCGTTGTCGATGAAGACCAGCTCATAGTCGTACTGAGGCAGTTCTTTTGTGATAATGCCGATGACCGCTTCGCTGATCGGAACGACATTCTCCTCCTCGTTATAGCATGGAATCAAAACGCTGATTTTTTTCATGTTATATTTTCTTCTTCCTTAAATTTTACCTGACCGGTACCTTCGGGCACCTTTTTCAGTTTCTTTCAGCAGTGCGGCGGACGCCGATCTGCTGAACTTTTTTTCTAAATTGTTGCCTAGTCTTTAACTTTTATCATTGTAACCATTTTTTCTGTTTTGTCAATACTCGACGTATTTCGCGGCATTTTTTCCCAATCTGTGATCGGTCTGCATTTTCAACTGATTGCTGCCCTCTCTGCCACCCCAGAATTGCTTTCTTGTTCAGTTAAATGGTTCTCTTTCTGAGCGCGATCATCCTTGTAATTCCGGTCTTGAAATCGACCTCTGGCTTCCATCCCGTCACCGTCTCCAGCTTTTCGATGGACGGCATCAGATTGATCAGACCTTCGGCGTTCTCCCCGCGGGTGTTGTATTGGCTCTCGCCCTGTCCGCCGCAGAGTTCGTGGATCTCCTCCACGAATTCCTTTAATACCTTTGTCTCAGCACCGCCGAAGTTAAATACAGGATTTTCAAGTCCCTCAAACGCACTTTCCGAAGCTTCGCAGAGCGCCGCCATCCCTCTAGCCAGATCGTCGATATAGAGGAAATTCCACTTCTGGGTACATGCCCCCAGGGACATTTCCTTATTGTTCAGGAATGCGTCCAGGCATGACTCCACGAGAGTCCACGGGTGGTCCCCGGGGCCGTAGGCGCTGAAAATCCTGGCGTGAATGTACCGCAGTCCCAGTTCATCACAGAGTTTTTCTCCCTTTTCCCGCATGGCAAGCTTCGCCTCTCCATACAGGGATTTCGGCTCGCAGACCGTGTCCTCCGTGATCAGATCCTGGTGCATTCCGTACTCCGCCTGGGAGCCGGAGAACAGGAACTTTTTACAGCCTAGGGCTTTCGCCGTCCGAATCGTCTCCAGAGAGATCTCCATATTCTTCTCCTGAAGCGCCTTGTCCGTTCTTGACGCGCTCCCGGATCCTCCCCAGCCGAAATGGCAGAACACGTCCTGCGGTTTTGTCACTTTTTCTAAAAGCTTTTCCGGCTCGGAAAGATCATTTTCCGTCACGAGAAGACGCCCGGATAAAAGTGCCTCCTCATTTCCCTCAAGGATCGTATCAAGTTTTGAGGATTTGGGGCGCACAATGGCGGTCACCGTGTGCCCTCTCCGTAAGAGTTCCCGCACCGTTGCCGCGCCGACAAAGCTCGTCGAACCTGTCATGATGATATTCATATTCTGCTGCCCCTTTCCTCATTTAACACTGATCAATCATCCATCTTATTCCCGATTGCCAGTATATTGTACATGATGTTACTGTATACGGGTAGGAATTTTCTGAACCATCTTGCATTTTCTTCTAAGTTCCATGTCCCAGGCACACTGAACCTTCTTATTTATTCTCTACTAACGGAATAATCATATTTTCCTTCAGCTCTTCCTCCGGAAGGAACGGAGCCAGATCCTCCAGCGGTACGGATACCATGGTTCCGTCCGGCAGCATCTTTGCGGCTGCCTTCGGCTCGAAGCCCTGTTTCATATCCACGAAGATCTCACAGATCACCGGACCGTCCATGGCAAGTGTCTTCTCCACCGCCTCGCCGAGCTCGCTGTTGTGGTGGGCTGCCACATACGGATAACCGTATGCCCACGCAAGCTTCTCCATGCTCGGGAAGCTTAAGTCGTGGCTGTCCACGCCGATTCCCACTAACGGCTCATGGAAGTGGGTCTTCTGGGTCTGGCGGATGGAGTGGTAACCACCGTTGTTGATCAGGAAGATCTTGATTCCCATATGATGGTGAACGATGGTCTGGAGCTCCTGAAGATTCATCTGGATACTTCCGTCACCTGTCACAAGGATGATGTCCTTTGTATGGTCTGCGACCCAGGCACCGATGGCTGCCGGAAGATCGTAGCCCATGGACGCGATGGCAGAGTTGCTGATGAACCGCTGTCCTTTCTTCATCTCGTAGGCATGTCCGCCTACTACGCACGCGGAGCCATTTCCCACAACGGTGATCTGATCTTCCTCTCCGCGCCTGCTGATCTCCTTGATCGCCGCGTAAACATTTGCAGGCTCGTCATCTCCGGCCTCATAGTGTTTCGGAAGAACGACCGGGTATTTTTCTTTCCATTCCTGGCAGCGTCTGATCCACCAGTCCACGGCTTCTTTGTCCTTTGCTCCACCGTTCGGATCGAACTCTTCCTCGTCGAGGACGAGCTCCAGCTTTTCGAGGAGGTCCCTGACGTCCGCATGGACCGGCATGTCAACATGGACCGTCGGTTTCTTTAACTCCTCGGCGTCGATATCATTGTAGATCACATAGGCCTCTCTCGCCCAGGTCGGGTAGTTATAGCCCACCTGACGGATCGAGAGACGGCTTCCCAATGACAATAAGAGATCGCTGTTCTGTACCGCAAAGTTTCCGGCACGGTCACCCATATGTCCGGCACGTCCCACATAGAGCGGGTCTGTGTCATACATGCAGTCGATGCTGTTCCAGCCGGTGACAACCGGGATTCCAAGCTTCTTTACGACTCTCGCGAATACATCGAATGCCTTTCCGATTCGGATTCCGTTTCCGGCGTTGATCACCGGGCGCTTCGCCTCGCGGACCTTCTTTAAGATTTCTCTCGCCTGCTCTACCGTCACAGGATCCGGCAGTTTCACACGTTTTTCGCCCTGTCCGCTCACATCGGACGGGATCATTGCCGGTTTCCCTTCAACTTTATTCATCATGCAGATCGTACATCCGGAACATCCGGTTCCGTGACCGGACCAGCCGGTTCCGCCTGCTTCGTAATCGTCCTTATCAAATCCGAGAAGCGCTTCCGTCTCAATGTAAGCCCCCTGAACATTCAACGGAATATCGAGCCAGCACGGTCCCGGTCTTCCTGTCTGCGCCAGATAAAGCGATTTCTCCAGACAGAAACGGATCCGCATCGGGTCCAGCACCATCTCGCTGTACTTTGTCATGCAGTCGATCGCCTTTGTGATCTCGAATTCCTGATCCCCCATCGCACGGATCCCCAGTCCTGTGCTGTGGGCGGTCGTGTCATAGCGGACCTGTCCGGATAAAACGAGCATCGGGATCGAGTCGAGCCATCCGCCGACAACGCCTGTGATCGCGTTTGTTCCGCCGGGACCTGTTGTCACGCAGAGAGCCGCAATCTTGTTATGGATCCTCGCGTAGGCCTCAGCCGCGATGGCACAGGCCTGCTCGTGATGGTTAAAATAGCAATGCAGTCCCGGCTGATGTCCAAGTCCGTCATCCAGGTGCATCGCGCCGCCGCCCGTTACCATAAACGCGTCGGTGATGCCCTCGTCTACCAGCTTCTGGGCAATATAATCAGAAACCTTCATTCTCATAAGTGAAACCTTCTCCTCTCTCAAATCGACAAATTCAACCCTACAACTCTTCTCGTTTTCATTTACCTGGGTGCATGGCTGAATTTGTACCAAATATACCTTTCTAGATTATACCATGCGGACCGCATACCGTCCAGTAGATCATATTTTTGTAAGGTTTTCAGTAACTGTTCAGTAGGTCTGCGCACTTGCTGCGCTGACCGTAAGAAAACCTAGGCTAAAAGGCAAAAATCCCATCGGCGTAGCCGATTTGGAATGGATTTTTGCATGTAACTGTGAAGGTACTGAACAGTTACGGTTTTCGCAGGTCTTCCCCGGCGGCACTCTTCGCCTTAATTTTCCGCATTTTCCATCCCATGAAATGCTTTCCACGGCGTTCCAGATATGCCAGGAACCTACACTGGAATTCGGCCTCCACAGCCTGTTATAATCAGCCCGTAAACGAAAACACCACGGCAAAACATTTCAATTTTCATATCAAAAAGGAGAGAAAACGATTATGAAAAAACAGACAAAGATCGCTGCGGCCTTATCCGCGGCAGCATTTATGATGATGGTCTCCGGCCTGCCGGTCTATGCGGCATCCTACGGCTGGGTGACAGAAGGCGACGCAAAGGTCTACTACGATGAGGACGGGTACCTCACCACCGATGCCTGGAGAAAGCGTGGAGAAGACTGGTTCTATCTCGGTGAAGATGGACAGATCGTAAAAAGCAAGAAGATCGACGAGTACTATGTGGATGACGAAGGAAAGATGGTCACAAACGCATGGGTGGAGTTAAAGAATGAGGAAGATCCGGACTCCCCGGAGACACCGGATACCTTCTGGTACTACTTTGAGAAGGACGGGAAGTCCGCTGTCTCCAAGTGGGTGAAATTCGACTCCAAATGGTACTATTTCGATGAATCCGGCCATATGGCAACAGGAAAGACGGAGATTGACGGGGCGACCTACTACCTCGGAACAGAAAAAGACGGTTTCATGCGGACCGGCTGGATCCGTTTAGAGGAAAACAGCCACGCACCGGGCGCTTCCGAGAGCTGGTACTACTTCAATTCCGACGGCAAAATGGTGACCACCCAGTACGATAAGAAGATCGACGGAAGCTACTACACCTTCATCGACGGAAAGATGCAGACGGGCTGGGTCCTGATGCCGTCCAAGTCTGACGTAACAGACAGCAACGCCGCATCCCCGAGGATCACCGACTACCAGTACTACGGAGCAGCCGGGGACGGAAAGCGCGCCGAAGGTTTCCGCTCCATCGAGGGCATTTCCGGGATCCACGCTGCAGATGAGGTCTACACCTTCTACTTTAAGGCCGGAAAGCCGTATGTTTCCGATAAAAAGGGAAATTCCCTGTTCACCATCAACGCGAAAAAGTATGCGTTCAGTGACCTGGGAATCATGCAGACAGGCAGACAGATCGCGAACGTGGCGAACGATGAGATCGCAAACTTTTACTTCGGTGAGGACGGTATCGTAAAGACCGGAAAACAGGCGATCTACAACGAGGAGACCGGTGAGACCGAGAACTGGTTCTTCCACACCGACGGTGACAAGAAAGGGCAGGGCTACCACGGTCTCCGCGACGGCATCCTCTACGTCTACGGAAAAAGACAGGACGCCACCGCCGACCAGAGATATGCACCGGCTGATTTAAACGGCGTGACCTACCTCGTAGGGACCACCGGAAACGTACAGAAAGCATCCGCTTCCTCCACTTCCTCCGCGAAGCCGGAGCTGGGACGCGGATATAAGGACATCAAAGACGCGAACGGCAAGATCTGGACCGTGGATACGGCCGGAATCGTGCAGTAACGCTGACCATCCACACCATAGATAAAGTTTGAGTCCTCTGGGACTCTTACAAAATGCATAATTGCAAAGGTGCCGGACTCTCTCGCTCAGAGTCCGGCACCTTTTATCTCTATACTGTAATTATCCTTTTATCTTCCTGCTTCTTCATCCCAACTGCCGTCCTCTTTTACAAGCCAGCCGTCCGGAGTTCTCTTCCTTGCGCACATAATTCCTCTGGTTCCGTCGGAGACAGGATTCAGATAATACCACCTTCCATCGATGAACTGCCATCTTCCGCTGATCTTCTCCCAGTGATACTCGCTGCGCTGCCTTTCCTCACTATTTACTTTCCGTAATATACTCTTTCACCAGGCGGTTCAGTGTGCATTTCATCTGTACCACAATGTCCATCAGCCTGTCGTTCTCTTCGCGAAGCCTTTGGTTTTCTTCTTCCAGAGCATTTTTGCAATGTCTCTCCATGCTCATTGTTTTCGTCCCCCTTACGCCTCGTCAGCAGCCGCCCTTTCCTGCGTCCACTTCCTTTTACTTAAATATATAATACATTTTCCGGCAATTGAAAAGTGGTTTTTGAACGCAAGTTTCGACATGGTTCGAAGGACACACGGTATGCATGGACAAGAGCCCATGCCGCAAGACTCCTGCTGCCCCAAGCAACAGACCTCGTGCAACAGCGAAATCAATATAAAAAGCGGCAGTCCCGCCAAAAAAAGCAAGACTGCCGCCAGATTTTCTCTTATATGATATGAAGCTGCTCAAACGCCCAGGCGATCCCGTCGTCTTCGACATCTTTGGTGATGAAAGTTGCGTAGGGCTCAAGCCCCTTCGCATGTTTCTCCATAATAATGCTGTTTCCGGCATACCGGATCATCGCCAGATCGTTCATGCTGTCCCCAAAGGCGTAGGAATCTTCCCTCGCGATCCCATATCTCTTTAAGATCACTTCCATCGCCGTCGCCTTATCGTACCCCGTCGGCACGCACTCGTAGAGTCCGTGTCCCCGGTCGATGGCGGTCACGTCCGGTGCCAGGATCTTTAAAAAACCTTCCTCGTCACTGTTCTCGTCCGCAAGAACACAGAACTTATCAAAATCCACCAGCTCCGTATTCCAGTCCGCGCTGGCCAAGCCCTGGTTCTTGTAGACCACATTTTTCACATGCTCGATCTCGTCCATGTGGGAGACACCGATCTGCACCGTACATGCCTTCGGTCCCTCTAAGATTCCGTCAAGTTTGCACTCGAGGATCGCCTTCTGGATCTCCCAACGGCGTTTTGCGGAGATTTTTCTGTGGAGCAGTGCTTTTCCCTCGGCCTCTATGTAGGTTCCACAGCCGCAGAGGTAGCCGTCCACCGGTACTTTCCCCTCAACATCCTTCATCAGGCATCTCGTCCTCCCGGAGTTGATGAAAACCAGGTGTCCGGCGCGGCGCGCCTCTGTTAAAGCAAGCGCCGCGCTCTTCGGGAGCTCCTTCGACGCATCCACCAGGAGCGTCCCATCGATATCAAAAAATAATGCTTTTCTCTTCATGATCTCCGTATTAGTTTGCTGCGGAACTGCTCTCGCTCTCCTCCGCAGCAGTCTCTTTCTCTTCAAGAATATTCTCAGCCTCTGTTGTCTCGGCTTCTGTCTCCGGTGCCTCTACATATGTGGAGTTATCGATCAGGTAGTAGTAAACAGCGCCCATGTCGAAAATCTGCTTTGCGGAATCCTCGCCGTAGGTCGTGATCATCTGCGCCGCGTTCTTGAAGTAGTTCATAACAGCGAGCTTATCTTTCTGTTCATCTGTCGCAGAAAGGTTCTCCTCTGCCTGGATCGCGTTTAAAATGATCTGCTGTTTTACAAGGTTCTCTGCTGTGTCGCGGAGTCCGTCCTCGTCCGTTCCCAGGAACATGCTGAGGAACTGATCGAACTCAAGTCCATAGCTGCTTGCATAGCTGGAATATGTGTTCTTTAACTGGTTGAACATATCATCAACGGCATCCGGGTCAGCTGTAACCTTGGAGTTGTTGATGACCTCGTTTAAGAGCTCACTTCCTGCCGCGTTGAAGAACTGGCTGTCAGCCTCTGCCTGAAGCTCCGCACGTACTTCCTCTTTTAACTGGTCAAGAGTCGCTGTATCGTCGTTGTAGTAACGTTTTGCAAGATCATCATCCACCTTGCTGTCAGACTCAGATTTTAACTGGTTTAATTTTACATGGAACACGACTTCCTGGCCTGCGAGATCAGCACTGCTGTAGTTGTCAGGGAATTTTAAGTTTAAGTCTTTCTCATCGCCTACATTCATGCCGATGACGCCGTCCTCAAAGCCGTCGATAAATGTGCCGCTGCCAAGCTTCAGGTCATAGCCCTCTGCGGTTCCGCCTGCAAATGCCTCGCCGTCCTTTGTGCCGGAGTAGTCGATATTCGCGGTGTCACCTTCCTGAGCCGGGCGTCCCTCGATGGTTACCGGGTACTCCGCGCAGAGTTCTTTTAATCTTGTCTCGACCTGGGCGTCAGTTACTTCCTCTTCCTTCGCGGAGAAAGTCAGGTTTTTGTATTCTCCAAGAGTTACGCTCTCCTCGTCGTGAAGCTCTTCCTCGGATTTTGTCTCTGTCTCAGTTGTCGCGGATACTGTCTCCTCTACAGCCGCAGAGCTGCTCTCAGTATTCTGATTCTTATTTCCGCATCCTGTTGCGATCACTGCCGCTGCAGCAACGCAGATACCTGCTTTTATAATTTTTTTCATGTTCTCGTTACCTTCCATTCTGTCTCTATTTCCCTGCGCACTGCCCATTTTCCGGGTCACCCGCGCGTGATATTTATTCTAACATACCGCCACGCGAAAAAAAAGGGTGTTCACAGAATTTTAAGATATTAGTGTCCAAAGGTCTGAAGTCCGCCGCAAGCTTGCTTGCAGGAGGATTTTGGATCTTGGTATCAGAGAGGTCAAAAGACTTTTTGACCTCAACATCATTTTAAGAGAAAATCAAAAAGCATCCTGTAAGGATCATATCATCATGATCCCGCCAGGATGCTTTTTACTATCTCTTATTTGTAGAACGCACAAAACGCCTTATATGTATTGTACACATCAAGCTTCGAAGCCAGCTCAAACGGCGCATGCATGGAAAGGATCGGAACACCGAGATCCACGACATCCACATCCATCATCGCCACAAACTGGGCGATGGTTCCGCCGCCACCCGCGTCAACGGCGCCGAGTTCGCCAGTCTGCCAGTAAACGCCATTCTCTTCCATGATACCGATGACCTTCGCCATGGTCTCCGCGCTGGCATCACTGCTGCCGGATTTTCCTCTCGCGCCTGTGTACTTTGTGAGCACACAGCCTTTGTTTACATAGCTGGAGTTTCTGTTCTCGTAAACGCTTGCGAACGTCGGATCATATGCCGCGTTTACATCGGAGGAGAGGCAGATGGAATGGCGCAGAACGGTCTTTGTGTCCGCCCCAAAGCTCTCCGCAAGGTCCTCAACCGCATGGTGGACGTAGTCGGAGTGAAGTCCCGTATTTCCGACGGAACCGATCTCTTCCTTATCTGTAAGGATCGTGAATGTGGTGTGTTCCGGGTTCTTCGCAGCAATCTCCGCCATCAGCGCTGTATACGCGCACACACGGTCATCCTGTCCATAGGAACCGATGAGGCCGCGGTCCAGTCCGATATCAACGGCCTTGTATGCCGGAACCATCTCGATCTCCGCACGGGTGAAATCCTTCTCCGTGATTCCGTAGCGGTCATTCAATAACTTCATCGCAAGGAGCTTCGCCGGATTCTTGATCTTCTCGTTCTCCTCGTCATGGTACGGGATGGAGCCGATGATGATGTTCAGCTCCTCGCCCTTTAAGCCCTCGCCGAGCTTTCTTCCGTTCTGCTCTGCCGCAAGGTGCGGGAGAAGGTCTGTCACGCAGAACTGCGGATCGCCCTCTTTCTCGCCGATGGAGACCTCAACAGTCTCTCCGTCCGCCTTCATAACGACGCCGTGCATGGATAACGGCACGGTGCCCCACTGATATTTGCGGATTCCGCCGTAGTAGTGCGGCTTTAAGTAGGCGATCTCGTCCTTTTCAAATAATGGGTTCGGCTTTAAGTCCAGGCGCGGGGAATCGATATGGGCGCCGTTCATGCGCAATCCCTCGTTCAGATCCTTTGTGCCGATGGTGGAAGCGATGATCGCTTTCTTTCGGTTTACCCAGTAGATCTTGTCGCCCGGCTTGTAGGACGCCTCCGGGTCAAATTCCTTGTATCCGGCGTTCGTTAAGAGCGATACCGCCTTTTTCACACATTCTCTCTCGGTCTTTCCCTCATTTAAAAATGTCTTGTATCCCTCGCAGAAATCCTGCGCCTCCGGAATCTGTTCCGGCGCTTTTTCTCCGATGTGCGGAGCTTCCCAGAGAAGTGCTTTTTCCAGATCTTTGCCGTTCATGCTAAAAACCTCCGTATGTGTATTTTATGAATTATAACAACTCACTCACGCTGCCTGGTCCGAATCAGTCTGTTTTATGGAAACCATTTTCGACCTGGACACATGTTCCAATTCCTGCATGCAGCTGTCGTGTCTTATCTCTTACTTTGTAAGCAGATCTTTACTGTCGAGCATCAGTGTAAATGGACCATCATTTAGCAGGTCCACCTTCATATCTGCCCCGAACTCCCCATGTGCCACCTTCTCCACATGCATCCTGCACCGCTCCATAAAGTATTCATAGAGGCGGTCCGCATGATCCGGCGCTCCGGCGTCAGTAAAGCTCGGGCGGTTGCCCTTTCTGCAGTCCGCGTACAGCGTAAACTGGCTCACAACAAGGATCTCGCCGTCCACATCCTGGAGCGAGCGGTTCGTCTTTCCGTTCTCATCCTCAAAAATGCGGAGCTTGCAGATCTTGTCCGCCATCTTGTCCGCAATGCTCTCGTCATCCGTGTCGGAGACGCCGAGAAGGATCAGGAATCCCTGTCCGATGGCTCCCGTCTCCCGTCCGTCCACATGGACCGACGCGTGTTTTACTCTCTGTAATACGACTCTCATGTTTCCTCCGACGCTCTGCCTGCACTCCATTTTCCGTACCGGCAGATCCGCCCATAAATTTTATATTTTCGCTGCTGGAATTTCCTGCCTTAACAAGAGCGGAAACGGCCTACGTTGGACCGTTTCCTGCAAGTTCTTCCTGTCTTTTTTCTGCCTTTTCCCGCTCGCGGCGCTTTTCTTCCTCAACACGCCGCTCTTCCTCCTCGACCGCCATGATCGCCTGGTTTAAGGAGAACATCTTCATGTCCAGCATATCCACCATATCGGCACAGGACTTCAACTCCCGCTCCAGATAATCCGGCGCTTTTCCTTCAAATTTATAAGCGATCTTGTGCTCTAAGGATGCCCAGAAGTCCATGGCGATAGTCCGGATCTGGATCTCGACCTTCGTGTCCCGCTTTCCTTCCGACAGATAGACCGGGATCGTCACTACCATATGATAGCTCTTGTATCCGTTCGTCTTCGGGTATTTAATGTAGTCCTTGACGTGCAGGACCGTGATATCCGCCTGTCTTGCGATCATATCCGCGATCGGATAAATGTCGGACATAAAGGAACAGATGATCCTGATTCCCGCGATATCATTTAAGTGCTCCACCATATTGTCGATCGAGACTTCACATCCATCATTCTTCAGCTTTTTCACAATACTCTCCGGTGTCTTCAAGCGGGAAGTGATATGCTCGATCGGATTGTAATTGTACAACTGGATAAATTCATTGTTTAAGATCTCGATCTTCGTGTTGATGGATTTTAACGCGGAGCTGTATAAAAACATTGTTGATTTCCACTGATCGATCTGATCAAAGCCTCCAGACTCTTTCGTCATGCTGACGCCCCCTTTCTTTGCAGCCGGGAACGTTCCGTCCATGCGACCATGTCTTCACGCGTTCTCTGCTACAGCTTCAGACCCTTTAAGAGATCCGCAAGACCTGTGCTTGCCTGACCTTCTTCCTTATATCCGTAGGTGTCCTCAGCTTCTCTCTCCTCTTCCTCCTCGATCAGCTCCTTCATAGACAGACTGATCTTGTTGTTTGCGGTGGAGATAATTTTTACACGTACTTCCTGTCCCTCTTTCAGAACAGCGCCCGGATGTTTGATCCTCTTTGTGCTGATCTGGGAGATATGGAGGAGACCGGTAAGTCCGTTCTCAAGCTCTACAAATGCGCCGTAGTCCTTTAAGGTCTCGACGGTACCCTTCATGACAGCGCCGACTTCGCATTTTGCTATTTTTTTGTTTGTCTCTTCCTGTTTCTTCTCTCTGGCTGCCTCGCGGCCGGATAATACGAGGCGGTGTGTCTCCTCGTCGGCGGTGATAACGGTTACCTCGATGGTCTTTCCGTCGAATTCCTTTAAGTCTTCCACATACTCGTCGCTCAGACGGGAAGCCGGAATAAATCCGCGGATCCCTTCCAGGTACGCAACAGCGCCGGCGTTTACGATCTCAGCGATCTTTACCGGGACAACAGTGCGCTCTTCCATCATATTTTTCAGCTTATCCCACGCGAGGACCTGATTTGCTTCCTTCTTTGAGAGGACCATATTTCCCTCGCCGTCGTTTGTCGCCATCACGGTGGCTGTGATCTCGTCGCCCGGATGGATCATCTCTGCCATGTTGAAATCAGGATCTTCGCTCAGGTCGTCCTTGCGGATCACGCCGTCCGCGTAAGCCTTCAAGTCCACGATCACCGCGTCATCTGTCACATCGATCACGGTACCTGTCACAACATCGCCAACTCTAATTTTTTTAAGGGAGGCTTCCAGCTCCTCTTTGTAATCGTCCATGGATTCCATATGTCATCTCTCCTTTTCTCACCATCTGCCCTTACGCCGTTGGACGGCATAATTATGAATAGTAATTCCTTTCTCTATTTAACCATATTCTGTGAATATTTGCCATAGTTTTCACAAAAAAATCATGATAAAATGTGCATAGTAATTACTGTACACGGGTAGGGATTTTCTGAGCTGAAAATTCCGTACAATACAGTGGCGGTAGTGGATTTTGCTGATCTGGAATGCGAAGCATCGGCAAAATCAGTTACTGTTTGCGCAAAGCGTGAGCAGTAACGCATAGTATATATTTTGGAGGCACTCACCATGAAAGATTATGCTGACCTGCATACCCATACCATCGCCAGCGGACATGCCTATGGAACCATCACGGAGATGGTCCATGCCGCTGCTTTAAAGGACCTGCCGATCCTCGGCATCACCGAACACGCCCCGTCCATGCCTGGAAGCTGTGGGGAGATGCAGTTTTGTAACTTCAAAGTGATCCCGCCGGTCTTAGAGGGCGTCCGCCTTTTATTCGGCTGTGAGTTAAATATCGTAGACTATAAAGGAAGCATCGACCTGTCGGAGAAGATGTTAAAGCGGTTATCCTACACCGTTGCCAGTCTCCATGATCTCTGTTTAAAGCCGGGAACAAGGGAAGAAAACACCTTCGCTGTCGTCACAGCATTAAAAAATCCATATGTCACGATCCTTGGACACCCGGATGACGGAAAATTCCCGCTGGACTACGAGGCGGTGGTGAAAGCCGCAAAGGAACACCACCGGATGATCGAACTCAACAACACATCCCTGACCCCGGGCGGATCCCGCATCCACGCATACGAAAATGACCGGATCATTCTTCCGCTCTGTGCAAAATACAAGGTTCCGGTTATCATGAACAGCGATGCCCACTTTACGACGGCTGTCGGGGAACATGGACGGGCGGAGGCCCTCTTAAAGGAGTTAAACTTTCCGGAGGAACTGATCGCAAACTATCATCCGGAGATCCTGAAGGAATATATTCCGGATTTAGCTGACTTCCGGGGTTGAAACATCTGATAAAAGGGGGCTTGCCTTTACTGCTGGCAGCATATTTCAGCTGTCTGACAGCACAAAAAACGGCTGCGAAGTTTTATTTCACTTCACAGCCGTTTCCTCTTTCGTAAAAATCATTCCAGAATTACTTCAGCAGTTTGTCGACCTTCGCCCACAGTGCCTGCAGTTCCTTCTGATCGCTCAGACGGTCTTTCTGGATCCGGATAATATTCTCCAGCGCCGCATTCGCGCCGTCCGCATTTAACTTCTCGTCACAGGTCTTCTTCGCCTTTGTGTACGGGTCCATGCTCTCCTGATCCTCTTCCTGCTCTGCCTGGAGCTTCCGGATCTTCTCCACAAGCTTTACCACCTCGTCCGACGGGTTCTTTACATCCTGCCAGTTTAAAAGGTGGGTATTGTTCTCCGCGTTGATCGTATCCAGTGCAATACTGTTCTTTAACATCGTTTTCCAGTTGTCCGAGATCGCCGTCTCATACGTCTGCTTCGCAGTCTTATTATCCGCAAAAGCTGTCAACGGCATTCCCGCAAGACATACCAGAAGACCGAATAAAAATAAAATCCTCTTCATCTTCGTGTCCTCCTCATTGCAAGCTGATAATCAATCTCTTGACACTTTCGTGCTCCCGAGATACTAAAACATCTGAAACCCGCCCGATTTTACTTTTTATTCAATCGGTGGATATTTTCCATGTTCCGTTCATTCAAAGAATATCTGCAAATGTCTGCTTATCACACTTACAAGTCCACTCTCTGAACTGTTATCATCTTATCACACTTCTGTCCATTCTTCTACGGCAAAGCTGCGGCAATCCTGCGGCAGTATGATCGTAAATATGGCACCTTCCGGCGAGGCTTTTGCCGCAATATCGCCTCCCATGTACTCCATGGAGCGTTTTGCGATGGAAAGCCCCAGCCCGTGATTTCCGTTCTTCCCTTTATAAAAGCGATCGAACAGATGAGGAAGATCGTCTTCCAGGATTCCCGGCCCGTCGTCCCGGATCGTGATCTTTAGCTGTTCCCCGTTCTCCTCCACGGAGATCCAGACCATCTCCTTTGCGTATCGGATACAGTTTGATGTCACATTCGAGAACGCCCGGCCTAAAAGCATCACATCCGAGATAATTTTATGCTCATCCCCCGGCAAAAATTCCAATTTTATTTTTTTCTGATACGCAAGTCCCTCAAGGCGCTCGATCTGGTCCTCGATGTACTCCCGGATCCCCAGCTCCACCGGCACGACCTGGTACCGCATCTGGTCCATTCTCGTCAACGTCAGGATCCCGTCAACAACTTCCGTCAGGCGGCTGCTCTCGTCCAGGATCACGCCTGCTGCCTGGGAGACATCCTCAAAGACGCCTCTCTGGATTCCCTGGGCATAACCGCTGATGGACATAAGCGGCGTTCTGAGCTCATGGGACGCGTTCTGGAAAAACACACGCTCCGCCTCGTCTGCCTTTAAGAGATTGTCCTGCATCTGGTTGATCTCGTTCTCCAGCTCGTAGAGCTCCTTTACGTTGGTCCCAGTCTCGACTTTCTTAAACTTCTTCTCACCGATTCCCCGGGCTGCTTCGCAGAGACGGCTCACCGGAGTCGAAATACTTCCCGCAACGAACCAGAACAGCACAATGGACACGCCCGCCATCGCTCCCATAATCATGAGCACCAGTCTCGACACCTCATTTAAGATCACGCTGGTATCGTGGATCGGACAGTATAAGAGCACATTCTGGACATGACCGGTCCGGTTCTGACCCACATCCAGAAAATAGAGCATATATTTTGTGTCACCGATGGTCTCCTCCGTGATCTCCCCGCTCTCGAACGCCTGATCATTTCCGGTCATTCTCGTCAGAAATTCCGAGTACATCTGGGTCATCTCCGGCTGGTCATCATAGTTTTTCGGGTACAGCACCCGGTAATTATTTCCAATGACCAGCATTTTCGACTCCCCGGACTCTGTCTGAGCCGCGTTCCGCAGGGCACTCAAGAGACTCTTCCCGGCATCCGGCGCATTAGTTTCGTCCGGCACGTCCAGGTTGCTGTATTCGTCCGCCAGTTCCTCCACGGTCTTCACCATCTGCCCCAGGTCACGCTTCGCGTTGTAGTTCATATGTCCGTCCAGCGCATAGCTGAACACGAACCACGCCGCAACCGGGAACGCGATCAGAAGAAACATCACCGGAAGGAATATCTTCATCCGGATACTTAATTTCATGCCTCTCCTCCACTCGTCAGGCGGAATCCGTAGCCCCATACGGTCTCGATCTTCACGGTGCTCTTCTGGTTCTTCAGCTTCTTTCTGAGACGCTTCACCATGTCATCCACAGCTCGGGTGTCAACTTCCCTGCTGTCCACCTTCCAGAGAGATTTTAACAGGTCATCACGGCTCGCCGCATGTTCCTGGCGCTCCAGCATATGGCACAGGAAGTCGAATTCCAGCGGTGTCAGGGCAAAATCTTCGTCCTTTAACTTCGCGGCACGGCGCTTCGGGTAGAGCTTGATATCCCCGATCTCATAGGACTCCTTCGCCTCTTCCTCCTGTCCGGAGAATGTGTCCACGCGGCGGAATAACGCCTTGACTCTCGTCACAAGTTCCAGCGGCAGGAACGGTTTTACCATGTAATCGTCACTTCCGAGAGTGATTCCGGTGATCCGGTCTAATGGGGAATCCTTCGCGGAGACAATGATGATCGGAACATGGCTCGTCTTCCGGATCCGGGTGCAGACCGTAAGGCCGTCCATCCCCGGCATCATGATATCGAGGATGCAGAGGTCTGGCGCCTTTTTCTGGAACGCGTCAAGAAGGGACTCGCCATCCCCGAAGCACTCCACCTCGTATCCCTCTTTTTCCAGGAAATTTTCTATCAGAAAACAGATGTTTTTTTCATCATCCGCCACATAGATCAGCTTTGGCATAATTTTCCTCCTGTATTTCTATTGTCTGCCAGGATGCGCAGCCTATTCCGCCGCCTTTCGGCAGTCTGCGTTCCCGAGTTTTAACTTCTTTGTTAACGCCCATTATACCATGCCTTTCCTTGCATGGTAAATACCTGCCGCAGAATTGCCGCACGACCGCCCGGACCCGCGTCTCATTCTAATCATCTGAATATTTTCGATTTCTGCTCCTTCAGCCCGGAACAGAGGACATAACTTCGCAGAAAATTGTCCGCAAAACTCTTTTTCCCATTGTACTTTTCAACAAACTGTTGTAAACTAACTCTATATCACAGCGCAGTGTGAAAGAAATGTTTTTCCCACTCGCCATCCAACATTTTCAGAAAGGACGGAATCTCACATGAATAAAGACCTGGAATTTCTCACCCGCGTGATCGATGAAAAATCCGCGAAGATCCTGGATGCCAACGATAAGATCTGGGAGTATGCCGAGCTGGCGTTCCATGAGACAAAATCGGCTGCCCTGTTAAAATCAATCTTAAAAGAAGAGGGCTTTGCCTTGACGGAAGGCGATGCCGGAATCCCGACCTGCTTTACCGGAACCTTTTCCTACGGAACAGGAAAACCTGTCATGGGAATCCTCGGCGAGTATGATGCCCTGTCTTCCTTAAGCCAGAAGGCCGCTGACCCGCACAAGGACCCTTTAAAGGAAGGCGCTCCGGGACATGGCTGCGGCCACTGCGCGCTCGGTACCGGCGCTCTCGCCGCTGCCCTGGCTGTCAGGGAATACCTGATCGCCAACAAGAAGGACGGAACCATCATCTACTTCGGCTGCCCGGCTGAAGAAGGCGCAGGTTCCAAGCAGTTCATGGCCCGCGCAGGCATGTTCGACGATGTCGATTTCGTATACTCCTGGCACCCGGCAACAAAAAACGCCGTCGAGTGCAATCACAGCAACGCCATCATGGGCGCAAACTTCTATTTTAAGGGTGTTGCCTCCCATGCAGGCGCAACCCCATACCTCGGAAGAAGTGCCCTGGACGCCGTTGAACTCATGAACGTGGGCTGCAACTACCTGAGAGAGCACATGATCCCGGAAGCGAGGATCCACTACGCTTACATCGATGCCGGCGGAACCGCCCCGAACGTCGTACAGGATCACGCGACGATCCGCTATGAGGTCCGCTCTCCGTGGGTCTACCAGGTAAAAGAGCTCTTCGAGCGCGTAAAAAATGTTGCCCGCGGCGCATCCATCATGACCGATACCACCTTTGAGTGCGAGCTTTCCATGGCGTTCACCGAATATCTTCCAAACAACGCCCTGGCGGCGGTTGCGGACGAGTGTTTACAGGAAGTCGGCGCTCCGAAATGGGATGACGCGGATTACAGGATGGCAAAGGAATTCTTAAATACCTACCCGGCGACCACCCTGGAAAACATCAAATCCCAGATCATTGAGACTTACGGGGAAGACCGCTTAGAGGAGATTCTTGAAAGGCCGCTGGATTCCGAGATCCACCCGTTCAACCCGGATAAGATCAAGCTGACCGCCGGCTCTACAGATGTGGGTGATGTCGGATACGCCGCCCCTACCTTAAATATCAATATTGCCACCGCATGTGTCGGAAATGTCGGACACTCCTGGCAGATGGTTGCCCAGTCCTGCAGCCCGTTAGCCCACAAGGGACTCCTGACCGCAGCAAAAGTCCTGGCTCTCTCCTGCATCCGCACCATGGACCGCCCGGATGTGATCGAAGCCGCAAAGAAAGAACTCCACAAGAGAAACGGTGGACACTATACCTGCCCGCTGCCGGATTCTGTTGAGCCGCCGTTAGATACATACTAAACCGTCGATTCACGGTTCTCCGCAGACTCCATCTTTCACAATTTGAAACTGCTTTATCTGTAAAATCATGTCTGTGTGAGTTCAGTCTTTCATACAAAAAACGGATATTTTGTTACAGTTCAGCCATGCGCTGGTTTGAATGAGAAAGTGTGTTGCAAGCTTGCTTGCATAAGCACTTTTTCATCCAAATCAGCATATGGTGGAACCACCAAGCTTCTTGTTTTCATGAATATGAAAACAAGAAGATGTAATGGCTGAACTGTAACGATATTTTCCAATAAGTTGATCAGGGTACATGTTCGTACCCTGATTTTCTGTTATAATGATAATGTTTCAATAGCCTGTTCCTATACGGAACTAACCGGAAAGTATAAGCTCTCGACTTAAAATCCATGCTTTATCAGCCACTCAATACAGTGGTTCTACTGTGTATACAAGGGAGGAATTGAACATGAACATACTGATCGCCGCAGATTCCTTTAAGGGAAGCTGCTCTGCCAGACAAGTGACCGATACCATTGAACGTGCCGCAAAAAATGTAATCCCGGATGTGACCATCACAAAGATTCCTGTCGCTGACGGCGGAGAGGGAACCGTTGATGCCTTGGTTGCTGCCATGAAAGGAACAAAAGTCAGCGTTCCTGCCCATGATCCTTTGGGGCGCCCAATAACCGCCGAGTATGGACTTCTCCCGGACGGCAGCGCCGTGATCGAGACCGCTGCGGCGTCCGGACTTACCTTATTAAAACCTGAGGAGCGGGATGCCCTGCACGCGTCCACCTTTGGAACGGGCGAGCTGATCCGTCACGCCCTGGAACATAGAGTTAAAAAGATCATCTTAGGTCTCGGCGGAAGCGCCACCACCGACGGCGGCGCCGGGCTGGCAGGCGCCCTTGGAATCTCGTTTCTCGATAAGGATGGGAAGGAACTGGAACCGGGCGGTGTCCACTTAAGGGAACTTGCCTCGATCTCCACGGATGGGCTTTTGAGGGAAGCCGCCGGATGCGAGTTTTTGGTTGCCTGCGATGTAAAAAATCACCTCTGCGGAGCCCTCGGAGCAGCTGCCGTGTTCGGACCTCAGAAAGGGGCTGATGAGGAGCAAGTGAAGATTCTTGACGCGGCGCTCGCTCACTATGCCGCAGTTTTGAAGGATAAACTCCACTGCGCTGCCGCCGACACCGACGGGAGCGGAGCGGCAGGCGGCCTGCTCTGCGGAATTCTCCCGTATTTCCCGGTGACGATCTGCTCGGGAATCGACCTGGTTCTGGATCTCACGGATTTCGATGAGCATGTGAAGCAGGCGGACCTTGTAATTACGGGCGAAGGACGGATTGACTTCCAGTCCGCGCTGGGAAAAGTTCCTGTCGGTGTCGCGGAACGCGCAAAAAAAGTCAGGAATGTTCCGGTGGTTGCCATCGCCGGGGCGAAAGGTGACGGATGCGAAACGCTTTATGATTTCGGGATCGATGCGATCTTCGACACGGTTCCGGGCGTCATGTCGTTGGAGGATGTGATGAGTCGTGCGGAGGAGAATCTGCTGAATACTGCAGAGAATGTGCTTAGACTGTTTCAGATTGGAAATATTTTCACTTTCTGAGCCTTTTGGCGGATACTCTTCTGTGTTTTATCTGCCCACAATTTTTTCAAAAAAGGAGACGATTATATATGAAGCTTGTAGTTTTAGATGGATATACAGAAAACCCGGGCGATTTAAGCTGGGACGCGTTAAAAGAATTCGGTGACCTCACCGTCTATGACAGAACTTCCTTCACAGAATCACCTCTGATCACTGAACGTATCGGTGATGCCGAGATTATCATCACAAATAAGACCCCGATCTCCCGTGAGACCATCGACAAGTGTCCGCGTATCAAGCTGATCGCGGCTCTCGCCACCGGCTACAATGTCATCGACTATAACTACGCCGCTGAAAAGGGAATTCCTGTCGTAAATGTTCCGACATACGGAACCGCATCTGTCAGCCAGTTCTCCATCGCTCTTCTCCTTGAGATCTGCCATCACATCGGCCACCATGACAAGACTGTCCATGAAGGAAAATGGGCTGAAAACATTGACTGGTGCTACTGGGACTATCCGCTGATCGAGCTGGAGGGAAAGACCATGGGCATCATCGGCTTCGGGCGCATCGGTCAGGCTGAGGGACGCATCGCGAAAGCTCTCGGCATGAACGTCATCGCCTATGACCTCTACCCGAATGAATCCGGCCGCGCGATCGCGGATTACGTTACCCAGGATGAGCTTTTCGCGAAGGCTGACGTGATCTCCCTGCACTGCAATCTGACACCGGAAAACGCAGGACTCATCAACCGGGAAAATATCGCGAAAATGAGGGACGGCGTGATTCTTCTGAACAATGCCCGCGGGCAGCTTGTCAACGAGGTGGACCTCGTAGAAGCGCTTGCTTCCGGCAAAGTCGCTGCCGCCGGTCTCGATGTCGTTTCCACTGAGCCGATCAAGGCTGACAACCCGCTCTTAAAAGCTCCAAACTGCATCATCACCCCGCATATTTCATGGGCTCCGAAGGAAAGCCGCAGGCGGATCATGGACTGCACTGTGGAGAATATCCGGGCGTTCTTAAACGGAAAACCGGTTCATGTAGTGAACATGAAATAATTTTGACTGGGCATATCAGGCTTTTTAGCGCCACTGTGTCACAGGAAATTATCTGGAATTTCCTGTGACATTTCATTTCAAAAATTCCTGTCGTCATTTGCTATCCAGGAGAAAGGAAATGTTCCGTTCCTTACGATACTGAACTACATTTAAAATTATGAATGAATCGATCCACAAATATTTCCGCGTCGGTGCGCTCCAATGGATGAGTTTTCCCGACAAAGCCTCCCTCGTGGAACCGGCTCCATACGCGGCAAAATTCGGCGCCGAGATGCGGATGACCCACAACAATTTCGGTCTTCTCGTAGATCTCTCCCACATCCCGGTCACCCATGAGACCAGCCAGTTCGTCTTCCGCACGCTCCGCCCTTACATCACCCATTTAAAAATACGTTCCATCCCGGTGTGCCAGCGGTTCTTTCTAAGCTCTGGATGAAAGAATCGTACCTGCCGTAGATGGAACGTATTTTTTCGCTTTCTAGTCGTTCTACTTATTTTTTCTTTCTGGATTTTTCGCACGTCAAGTGCATAAATTTGTTAAACAATTGCAATTGTTTATCTATTTTCTTCCTTCTCCGCGCTTCTCACCGTATTCACCATATACCGGATGACTTCCACCGGGTAATCTCCGACCGCAGTCTCCCCTGTCACCATGATTGAAGCAGCGCCATCCATCACAGCATGGAAGATATCATTTACCTCCGCACGGGTCGGGACAGGGCTGCGCTCCATGGAGGCCAGCATCTGGGTCACTACCATGAACGGCTTTCCCGCCGCCCGGCACTTCTCGGAGATCTGGCGCTGGACACCCGGAAGGTCCCAGAGATGAACGGCATTTCCAAGGTCACCCCTGGCGATCACGATCTCATCCGCCGCCGGAAGAAGTTTCTCCAGTTTCCGGACGCCATCCATGTTTTCGATCTTCGCGAAGAGCCTGATATCCTCCGCTCCCGCCTCCCGAAGCACCTCTTTTACGCGCTCCAAATCACTGTGATCTCTCACAAATGGCTGCATGACACCGGTCACGCCCATCTCGTTTGCGATCTTAATGTTTGCAAGGTCAGAATTTGTCAGCGTCGGCGGATAGATCTTCGCGCCCGGAAGAGCCGCACTCTTTCTGCTCTTTAGGAGACCGCCCCAGAGGACCTTTGCGAAATAACGCTTTTCCTGAGTGTTTTCTCCACCATTCTCGGTCACATTTTCCGCTTTTTCCACAATTTTTAAATGGATCTTCCCATCGTCCAGAAGAACTTCCTGACCCGGAATCAGGTATGGGAAGGTGAGTTCCGGCAGCATGATCTTCGCATACTCTCCAGGTACTTTCACATGGTCACGTTTATTTTGGGACCGATCAGCGTTTCCAGAACCTTTTCCAAATGTATTTTTCTCAGCTGGTATTTTCTCGATATCTTTATTTTCAGATTTCTGTGCGATTTCTTTTCTATCTGCCCCACTTACTGAGGAATCCTTCACTTTTTCTGGGATTCCGCATATCTCTACAATATCCCCATTCTTCAACGAAACAGGCTCAGAGATGGTTCCAGTTCGCAGTTCCGGTCCCTGAAGGTCCACGAGAAGCTGCGGTTTTACCCCGCATTTTTCTGCTGCGCGCTTCATCTTTCCAATCAGATCCCCTGACTCTGCGAGCGTAACATGGGACAGGTTCAGCCGCATTCCTGTCATTCCCAGTGAAAACATCTCCGCCAGCACCTTCTCGCTTGCGCACGCCGGTCCCAGCGTTCCGTATATATTCACCATCTAAACGTCCTCCTGATCCTTATTCTTCCTCAAGCATATCATAAGGCGACGGGATTGTCATCTAGTTTCCCGGCGGGAAGAACTTTTCCCGACTTTCCTGGCTACAGAACCTGCCACCGGCAGCTTTTTCCAGATGCATGGCAATATAAAAGGTGCGCCAGACCTTTTTTCTCTGTCCGCCACACCTTCTTTTATCGAAGATCCCATTCTTTATTTATCTTTCAAAAACCTTAAACCTGGATTCTATCCGCAACTTCACATCCGATCGCGACTCTGCACATGTCATTTCCAATGATCATCCAGTCATTGTTCCGCAGGATCACATCGATCGGGTTTCCCTCGCAGAAATCGTGGCGATGAAGAAAATCCATCACCTTCTGGTTTCCGAGCATCCACTTAATTGTATAACGTTCCCCTGATTTTGCCGTTGATAAAGCCTGCATAATAACGCCCCCTGATCCTATGCTTTACAATTGTTTTATCGGATATTGTCTGTAAATTTATATGAATTTATTTATTTTGTATCTTCTTTTTATAGAATACTCCTCAAACTATTGGTTAGTCAAGCGTAAAATCAGTTAGGTGCATGTAATCTTTTCATCTACGGCAAAATCACAAATTCGGTACTGCTAACATAGCATATATTGTTTTTTTGTAACAGAAAAACCCGCAGAACAAAGTTCTGCGGGTCTCTTACGCTTGGACACAAATATCTCACGGAGATACTATATTTATTTTTTCGGTGCAAAGCACCTCGGTATTAGATTCGTTGATTACTCGATGATTGTAGCAACTCTACCGGAACCAACAGTTCTGCCGCCCTCACGGATAGCGAAACGAAGACCCTGCTCCATAGCTACCGGATGGATAAGCTCGATTGTCATCTCAACGTTGTCGCCCGGCATGCACATCTCTGTACCTTCCGGAAGCTCGCAAACGCCTGTAACGTCTGTTGTTCTGAAGTAGAACTGCGGACGATAGTTGTTGAAGAACGGTGTATGACGGCCACCCTCGTCTTTAGTAAGAACGTAAACCTGAGCTGTGAATTTCTTGTGGCAGGTTACGGAACCCGGTTTAACAAGACACTGACCTCTCTGGATCTCTGTTCTCTGAACACCACGAAGAAGAGCACCGATGTTATCACCAGCCTGAGCCTGGTCAAGGAGCTTACGGAACATCTCGATACCAGTTACAACTGTCTTACGAGTCTCCTCGTGAATACCAACGATCTCAACCTCATCGTTGAGTTTAAGAGTACCACGCTCTACACGGCCTGTAGCAACTGTACCACGACCTGTGATTGTGAATACATCCTCGATCGGCATAAGGAACGGCTTATCTGTGTCACGAACCGGATCCGGAATGTAGCTATCTACAGCGTCCATAAGTTCCATGATCTTGTCGCCCCACTCACCGTTCGGATCCTCAAGAGCCTTAAGAGCGGAACCCTGGATGATCGGAGTGTCATCGCCCGGGAACTCGTACTCGTTAAGAAGGTCTCTGATCTCCATCTCTACGAGCTCAAGAAGCTCCGGATCGTCAACCATATCGCACTTGTTCATGAATACTACGATGTACGGTACGCCTACCTGACGGGAAAGCAGGATGTGCTCTCTTGTCTGAGCCATAACACCATCAGTAGCAGCTACAACGAGGATAGCACCATCCATCTGAGCAGCACCAGTGATCATGTTCTTTACATAGTCAGCATGGCCTGGGCAGTCAACGTGTGCATAGTGTCTCTTTTCTGTCTGATACTCAACGTGAGCTGTAGAGATTGTGATACCACGTTCTCTCTCTTCCGGAGCTTTATCGATATCTTCAAAGTTCTCAGCTGTGTTACCTGCAACTCTTGCTGCAAGAACTTTTGTGATTGCTGCTGTTAATGTTGTTTTACCATGGTCAACGTGTCCAATGGTACCAATGTTACAATGCGGTTTGGTTCTTTCAAACTTAGCTTTTGCCATTTTAAAACGTCCTCCTTAATTTTGCGCCCATTGGGCTATCATATTTAACTTAGGCTGAATACTATTATATTCCATTCGAAAAAGTTTTTCAAGCCTATTCTTGCTATATGCAAGAGGAAACCGGAAATAATCCCGTGGGATTATTTCGCAGCGCCCTTTCTCTCAGCGATGATCTTCTCCTGAACGCTCTTCGGTACCTGCTCGTACTTCTCGAAGAACATGGAGTAGTTACCACGACCCTGTGTTCTGGAACGAAGGTCTGTGGAGTAGCCGAACATCTCAGCAAGCGGAACATATGCCTTAACCATCTTGCCGCCGCCGATATCTTCCATACCCTCGATACGTCCACGACGTGCGTTAACGTCACCGATAACGTCGCCCATGTACTCCTCAGGCATTGTAACCTCTACCTTCATGATCGGCTCAAGAAGTACCGGGTTACCTTTCGCCATAGCATCCTTGAATGCCATGGAACCAGCGATGTGGAATGCCATCTCGGAAGAGTCGACCTCATGGTAAGATCCATCATATACATCTGCAGCTACGCCGAGTACCGGGAATCCGCCAAGGATACCGGCCTTTGTAGCCTCTTCGATACCTTCGCCGACAGCCGGAATGTATTCCTTCGGAATAGCACCGCCGACAACGGAAGAAGTGAACTTGAATGTCTCTTCGCCGTTCGGATCCATCGGTGTAAAGTGTACTTTACAGTGACCGTACTGTCCACGACCACCGGACTGCTTCGCGTACTTGCTGTCTACGTCAACAGCCTTAGTCATTGTCTCTTTATAAGCAACCTGCGGAGCACCAACGTTAGCCTCTACCTTGAATTCACGAAGGAGACGGTCAACGATGATTTCCAGATGCAGCTCACCCATACCGGAGATGATTGTCTGGCCTGTTTCTGTATCTGTATGAACACGGAATGTCGGGTCCTCTTCAGCAAGCTTTGCAAGAGCCTCGCCCATCTTATCCTGTCCGGCTTTTGTCTTCGGCTCGATTGCGATATCGATAACCGGCTCCGGGAATACCATGGACTCAAGGATTACCGGATGCTGCTCGTCACAGATTGTATCACCAGTTGTTGTGGACTTGAATCCAACAGCTGCTGCGATATCACCGGAGTAAACCTTGTCAAGCTCGTGTCTCTTGTTTGCATGCATCTGAAGGATACGACCAACACGCTCTTTTTTATCTTTTGTTGCGTTTAATACGTAGGAACCGGAATTCATTGTACCGGAGTAAACACGGAAGAATGCAAGTTTACCTACGAACGGGTCTGTCATGATCTTGAATGCAAGTGCGGAGAACGGCTCATCATCGGAAGAATGACGAACTACTTCGTTGCCCTCAAGGTCAACGCCCTTGATCGGCGGGATGTCAAGCGGAGACGGCATGTACTCGATGATCGCATCAAGGAGCTTCTGTACGCCTTTGTTTCTGTATGCTGTACCGCAGCATACCGGAATTGCCTGACACTCGCAGGTTGCTTTACGAAGAACCTTCTTCATCTCATCAACGGTCGGCTCCTCACCCTCAAGATACTGCATCATGAGGTCATCATCGAGCTCGCAGATCTTCTCAACGAGTTCGCTGTGGTAAAGCTCTGCATCATCTGCCATATCTTCCGGAATGTCTGTTACGGAGATATCATCGCCCTTATCATCATTGTAGATGTAAGCCTTCATCTCGAAGAGGTCGATGATTCCCTTGAACTCGTCTTCCTTACCGATCGGGAGCTGGATGCAGATCGCGTTCTTGCCAAGTCTTGTACGGATCTGATCTACACAGCCGTAGAAGTTTGCACCAAGGATATCCATCTTGTTGATGAATGCCATTCTCGGTACGTTGTAGGTATCAGCCTGACGCCATACGTTCTCGGACTGCGGCTCTACACCACCCTTTGCACAGAAAACGCCAACAGCGCCATCAAGTACACGGAGGGAACGCTCAACCTCAACAGTGAAGTCTACGTGGCCTGGTGTATCGATGATGTTGATACGGTGCTCAAGTGCGCCAGCCTTCGGCTTTGTCTTTTCCTGAAGAGTCCAGTGACAAGTCGTAGCTGCGGATGTGATCGTGATACCTCTCTCCTGCTCCTGCTCCATCCAGTCCATGGTAGCTGTACCTTCGTGAGTATCACCGATCTTATAGTTAATACCAGTATAATAAAGGATACGCTCTGTCGTTGTTGTCTTACCAGCATCGATATGAGCCATGATTCCGATATTTCTGGTTCTCTCTAACGGATATTCTCTTCCAGCCAAGGATTTTTCCTCCTATTAGAATCTGTAGTGAGCAAATGCCTTGTTAGCCTCAGCCATCTTATGCATTTCCTCTTTCTTCTTTACAGATGCGCCAGTGTTGTTAGCTGCATCCATAATCTCGTTTGCAAGTCTCTCTACCTGGGTCTTCTCGCTTCTCTTACGGGAATAGAGAGTGATCCAGCGAAGGCCTAATGCCTGTCTTCTCTCCGGCTTAACCTCGATCGGTACCTGGTATGTTGCACCACCGATACGTTTTGCCTTAACTTCGAGAACCGGCATGATGTTGTTCATAGCCTCTTCGAATACTTCTACAGCGTCCTTACCGGTCTTCTCAGCGACCTCTTCGAAAGCGCCGTAAACAATTTTCTGAGCAACGCCCCTCTTACCATCAAGCATGATGTTGTTGATCAGCTTGGTTACAACTTTGTTGCTGTAAAGCGGGTCTGCTAATACGTCTCTTTTCTGAGTATGTCCTTTACGTGGCACGTTACTTCCCTCCTTAATTATAAAAATTATATCATCGGTACTCACATGTTTCCATAAAATGTGTTCGCGCGCGGTTTTCTATCTATCTCCTGCAACCACAGGTCAAATATCACCGGCACTAATATGCGTTATTCGCATTCACTTTATTCCTGTTAGTGATCCCTGTGCGGTTGTTCAAGTTTTTATCTGCCGCCAGTTAAGACGGGAAACTCGAACTCCGCCACGCTACGTTTGAGTAGCAGTAATTGCGAAGCAATTACTTCTTATCTTTCGGTCTCTTTGCGCCGTACTTGGAGCGAGCCTGTCTTCTGTTGGCAACGCCTGCAGTATCAAGAGTACCTCTGATGATGTGGTATCTGGTACCCGGAAGGTCCTTAACACGACCACCACGGATCAGAACAACGGAGTGCTCCTGAAGGTTATGTCCCTCACCCGGGATATAGCTTGTTACTTCAATACCGTTGGAAAGACGTACTCTGGCAATCTTTCTAAGAGCGGAGTTCGGCTTCTTAGGAGTTGCAGTCTTAACAGCTGTGCATACACCTCTCTTCTGCGGAGCAGATGTATCTGTGGCTTTCTTATGAAGGGAATTGTATCCTTTCTGGAGTGCCGGAGCTGTAGATTTCTTTACAGATGTCTCTCTACCTTTTCTTACTAACTGGTTAAATGTTGGCATTCTTTTCACCTCCTGTGATATTGACTGTTGGTTGCTGCTTATCAGCCTTTATGCGCACAAAAAACGGGACGTACCCGATGCACGCCCCATTATTATATACAGAGTTTTTCTGCATGTCAAGGAGAAACCTTAAATTTTCTTTGAAAATACGGCGTTTTTCGATCATGACACGCCTGGATGAGTTGTCTCAAATTTATCTCTTGTGATTTTGACAGGTTTGGCCTGTTTTTCTCCTTCCGGGAGACTACTCTCCAAGACAGAACATGTCCACGGTCACATCAGCGAGAAGATCTCCCTTTTCATCTGTCACTTCACTGCGGACGATTGTGATGGATCTGCCGCGGCGGATCAAGATGCCTTTTGCATAGACCGTTCCTTCCGATACGTTCCGGATAAAGTTTATATGGGCGCTCTGGGTCACATATTTTCTTCCGTCGGCTCTGGCCGTGAGGCCTGTTACCACATCTGCCAGAGCATAGAGCATTCCGCCATGGACCATGCCCATCAGGTTTGTCACGCCGTGAGTGATCTTCATACTGATCTCACTGCATTCCGGGGAGATCTTTTCAATCTTCATATTGGTATATCCCATAAATGGATTGTGTTTTACATACTCGTCCGGGTCGAGGACGTTCCATGTTTCTTTCATGACTTTTTCCTCCTTCTGCGTTCCGGCAGTGTCAATAATCCCATCGCACAGCCGGTCCGGAATAGATTTTTGCCCGCAACTGCAAAGGTACTGAACTGTTACAAGCACTGTATATTTTCAGACAGGATTTTACCATACCGGAAATTTTCATGCAAGACCCCCGGTGCGATTTGATCCCCCCCGATGCGATTTAGTCCACATCCGATACACATTCGGGAACGATGCCGCTCCCGGACTGAACCGTTACAAATCTCTTTCGATTCTGAGGGAGACCGCATCTGCGGTCTCCTCTTTTAATCTATCCTTCGTTAGGGATTGGGTGCCAGAAGTCCAGCTGTTCTCAGATTTGCAAGTAATTCATTAAACTGATTCACCACGTTCTCCGAGTCTGTGGCATTTGCCACCGGAGCAGCCGCTGTCACTGTCCCTGCGGGGCCTGTCGGACCGGTTGGCCCCTGCGGACCCATCGGACCTGTCGCTCCCACTGCTCCTGCCGGACCTATCGGACCCATCGGACCTGTCGCTCCCACTGCTCCTG
>NZ_WQPW01000034.1:3999-26839 GCF_018785465.1 Clostridium sp. MCC328 | reverse complement strand
ATTTATACTGTGTGCTACATCAAATTCATATTCAATTATTCAAATTAGCTCAAACTATGCCAAACTGCCACAGCCAAAAACGAGGGGAAGGAGGGCTGAAAAGCCCCCCCAAAAAATCGGCTCTCGGTTAACCACTTTAGGAACCACTTCCCCCTCTTTTTGCCCTCTTTTTAGCCAGTTAACCACTTGCGGACCACTAAAAATTGGATGAAATCGGCTCTCGTTTTGCCAAATTTGGTCAAACCATATCAGCCCGTTTAGATATAGCAAAAGCCCGGAAAACCTTGATTTTCCGGGCTTTTGTAAACCTTTTGATATAGTCTGAGCAGTCGATTATCGCTTGCTGAACTGCGGAGCGCGACGAGCTGCTTTGAGACCGTACTCACCTATCCTTGGTCCAAAAAGTCCAGTATTTATGCGGGTTTTCTGGTTTTCCTCTCTCAGTAAACCCATAGGTAAACCCACGAAATCGCGAGATTTTTGGTGCCGTTTAACGCAGCCCGAATGCAGCATTCACAACGCTGCTTAATTTCTCAAGTTTATTATACTTGACTTTCGCATAGATGTCCATAGTCGTTTTGCTGTTCTCATGGCCTGCCAGATACTGCACCGTCTTTGGATCAACACCTTTGTAAATCAGATTGGTGATGTAGGTGTGCCGCAGCATGTGCGGAGTCACCTTGAAGTCCATCGTATACACCAGCTTGGGATTGTTCGGCTGATGCTCACCAAGCCTTGGCTTTATTCTATGCTTGATGGACTGCCCATTTACATAGGTGTAATAACAGCGTTCTGCGGTGGAACGGACTGTTATGTACTTCCAGACCCTCACAAACTGTGCTTCCGTCAAAACAGTTCCCTTTGAATTGGAGATCACATATTCCGATTCTGATTTTTCCCTTGCTTCCTTGAGACAGGCTACCAGGCATTTGGGAATCGGAACATCTCGCTTCGCTGTCGGAGTCTTCAAAAGTGTGTTGACCACCGGCTCACCGCCTTCCACATGCCATGCACGCCTTACAGAAATGTACGGCGTTTTTTCATCCAGGAATACGCAGTCCCATTGAAGTCCAAGAATCTCTTCTCTACGCAATCCCGCGTACAAGCCGATCATTACGAAAACATACGGTGGTAGCTCATGAATGCTATCCAGCAAAATGGCAGTCTGTTCATCCGTCAAAGCTTCGCGCCGTTTCGCAGGCTTTCCTCCTCTTGCGCAAATCGTTTTGGATGGATTCTCTTTGATCACCTTGCTCTCTTCTGCCGAATTAAAAATGTTCTTAATCAGCATATTGAGCTGACCATACATTCCGGAAGAACCTTTTGATAGAGGAACCATCAGCAGCCGCAGGTCATCTGTGGTCACCTCATCCATATACATCTGTCCAATCGGCCCCACGATGTACCGATTCACCATCCGCGCGTATCCCTCCAACGTATTGGTTCTTACCGTTCCAGACCGCATCAACAGCCATTTTTCGCAGTACTCTTCTACGGTCGGATTCTCTCTGTGGAAAACCACTTCCGCGATTTTCTTCTGGGCATCTTCCGCCCGGTCATATAATTCTTCGCGTGTCAGCCCATAAATCGCCACTCTCTTTCCGTCTGCATCTGTAATCCGGGTGCGGTAATACTGTACCCCTTTCATCATCACTGTTCCGTATTCCGGAAGTTCAGCAGGGCGCTTTTTTCCTTTAGCCATGTGTTCTCCTCCTCGTCTATCTTCATACATTGGGTGTTGCTACTCTTATTATCATGGCGTACACTACTTCCTTCAAGGATGTCGAATGTATGTAAAAAGGGCAGGGATTTTTGACCATCCCTGCCCCAAGTTTTTTCTGATTTACTCTTAATCCCACGATGCAAAAGCATCTTCCAGCACTCCTTCGAGCTGCTCTGGGCGATTATATTTCACCTTGGCGTAAATATCCATGGTGATCTTGCTGCTTTCATGACCGGCAAGATACTGAACTGTCTTCGGATCAACCGAAGCATGAATCAGATTCGTAATATAGGTGTACTGCGGCGATACGTCTTGTTCTCAATCTGCTGGATCGCTTCCTGTTCCTTCTGGTACAGTTCCTCTCTCGTTCTTGCATATAAGGAAACCCGCCGCCCCTGCTGATCTGTTACACGGGTGCGATAATACTGCGTTCCCTTCATACCCACCGTACCATAATCGGGAAGCATCATTCTTCTTGCCGCCATATCATTACCTCCAATCCTGTTGTTGCTTTCATTATTGCGGATTCATCGTCCATACTCAACGATGTCGATTTTTACCGCCGAAAGCTTCGAGGTTTGCGATATGTCGCAGCACGTTCCATCGGTTTTGCACGGTGCGTACATTTTGCAATGTACTCCTGAATCCCCACTTCCGTGAAATAAACGCAGCCGTTTTCCACATACTGAACATAGGAGATCAAACCGTCTGTTCTTGCAGCATCCAGTGTTTTTACGCTGATTCCCAGTATACTGGCTGCTTCCTTCCTTGTAATCAGTTTATCCATCGCCTTCTTCGCCTTCCTTTCGGCATTTGCCCTGTCTTTTTTTCTCTGCCTGTTCCGGAATGTAATAACCAAGCTGAATCCTTACAGCTTCGTCAATCCCACGCATCTGCCCCTTACTTACCCGCCCAAGATAGCGAATCACGCATATCTTGTCGCAGGTGTCGAGCTGTTCTGCCAATACCATAGACGGTTTTGCCAGTCCCTTTGCTTTACGGAGAAAGAAATGCGTTGGCTGCTTTCGCTTCTTCTCAATTTTCGATGTCAGCGGAGCAATCGTGATTGTCGGCGCATAATAATTACCGGCATCATTCTGAAGAACCACAACAGGACGAACACCGCCCTGCTTTGATCCAACCGGAACACCGAGATTGGCGAGATATAAATCACCTCGCCGATAAACCCAGTTTTCTTTCATTTTCTGTTGTCTCCAATCTCCATACACTGATATGGATAAAGCCTGCCAGGTATCATGCTGATACAGCACCCAGCAGTGCTTTCTGAAAATATGGTTTCTCTGTACTTTTTCTTATCACCCCAGAGATGTAGGATTTCTCACAGGCGGCAGTGTGCTTCACTGCTCCATTGGAATTTAACCATCCCGCCTTCCTTATGGCCGGACCGCGAATTACGGAAGTATCATTGTCCCTGTCTGGCTTTAGCACCGCCGCCGGTTGCAATCCGGCATTTGCTTCTGCGAAACCGCTATCGCCCCGATGGGATTCATGGCGTGCAGTCGAAGGCTCGACCAAACAGGAATGTACCTGAAGAATGAGTATTCAGTTTTCAAGGGACATCCGGACTTTCGTCCTTACAAAGTAAGTTTAACAAGAATCCTCCGGTTTCGCGTTGGCCTCGTAGGCGCACTTTGGTTGTCCTTGCAGGACTACATACGGTTCGTTTTGATTTTTTCAGTGTCCTATGCAGTCGGATTGGGGCAAAAAAAATGCCTCGTTGGTTTCCCAACGAGACATCGAAGACGATTCTATCTCATACGACTTCACATCATGCATCCGAAGATTTGTTTTACAAAATTCGCTTGGTTTTTTCCAGAACGCTTAAACTGATCATATGCTCCTTCCGCATGAATAATCAGCATTTCAATTTCTGGAGCAGTAATGACATTTACCACGTCAATTTTCTGCTCATATGCTTTACTCAATCGAAATTCCTCTCTGCGAGAATCCAAAATCCGTATCACAGAAATCTGCTTATCGAATCCTTTCCGTAAGTACTATGCATAAAAGCACAGCCGCAGAGTACATCTGTGGCTGTGTTTTGTGTTCAGTTGCTCACTGTTGCGTGGACTGGATATGGAGAGACAACATATCTCCCGATCTTACATGGGTTATCTTATCTACCATCACTCTGGCAGTTTGCCTTGCAGATATGTCGGCATCCCCACTGCGGTCGTATCCGGCCTGACCTTAAACATGGCTTTTTCAATCTACCTCCCTTATCGGTTTTCCGCGATATATTTCTCCGCCATGTGGACTGCCATCGCGCCGTCCGCCACGGCGGTGACCACCTGACGGAGGGGCTTCGCCCGCACGTCGCCCACGGCGTAAACGCCGGGAATACTGGTTTCCGTGGTCTCTCCGGCCACGATATAGCCGCCGCCGTCCAGCGCCAGTTGACCCACCGCCAGCGCCGTGGCGGGCTGTCGGCCCACGCTGACAAATACGCCGTCGCAGTCCACCACGCTTTCCTCACCGGTGACGGTGTCCCGCAGGCGTACGCCGGTCAGCCTGACCCCGGAAATCAGCGCGGAAACGGTGCTGTTCCAGCGGAATTCCACATTTTCGGCCTGTTCCAGTGGCTCGTGATAGATCTTGGTGGCCCGCAGGGTGTCTCTGCGGTGGACGAGGATCACCTTTTTCGCCACGCGGCTGAGAAGGAGGGCATCTGCCGCGGCGGAATTGCCGCCGCCCACCACGACCACCGTTTTGTCCTTGTAAAACATCCCATCGCAGGCGGCACAGTAGGCCACGCCCCGGCCCAACAGCTCCGTCTCTCCGGCAACGCCCAGCGTTCTGGGGTCTGCGCCGGTGGCCAGCACCACGGTTTTCCCCCGGAAGATCCCCTCGCTGGTCTCCACGAGCTTGGGAACCGCCGTCAGATCCATGCGGAGAACTTCCGCGTATTCGCTGCGTGCCCCAAAACGCTCCGCCTGCTTTTGCATCTTCTCCGCCAGAGAGAAGCCGTCGATCCCGTTCTCAAAGCCGGGGTAGTTGTCGATCTGCTCGGTCAGGGCCATCTGCCCGCCAGCAGACAGCTTTTCCAGCACGACGGTGTCCAGCCCCGACCGGGCCGCGTACAGGGCGGCGGTGTAGCCGCCCGGGCCGCCGCCCACCACGAGCATATCATAAACATGATTGTTGTTCATATCTGAACCCTCCGTTATTTCGCCAAGGCTTCCTGAATGAAGCGGTCGATCTCTGCCTTTGAGCCGGGCGCGGTGATGGAATCCACGGCCTTTCCGTTCCGGTACAGCACCAGAGTTGGGATGACCTCGATCCCCTCGGCCCCCGCCAGCCGCGGCTCCTCGTCAATATTGATCTTGCTGACAACGAGGCTGTCCGCGTATTCCTCTCCAATCTTCTCATACGCAGGGCCGATCCTCCGGCAATAGCCGCACCAGGGCGCCCAGAAATCCACCAAAACGGGCTTTTCGCCCCGGGTCGCCTGCTCAAACTGCTCCTGATTCATATTCATAGCTGCCATATCTGTCAGCTCCTTTCTTTTGTTTGGGTATTCTCAAGACTCCGGTCTCTCCCCACACCACATCGTGACCTCAACCTGAGATGACGGTACTCTGCCCTTGGGACATAAAGCAGATGAGTAAGACCATCATCTGTACGAGAATAGCTGCGGTTTGTTGCAGCTTATTCCGCGCAGAGCTCCGCCACAAGAGCGTCCATCTGCGCTTCGCTGGTTTGGTTCAGTGCGCCGCGCAGCGATACCTCCGTTTCACACAGTCGGAGTTCCTTCATCTTTTCCAGCTCGGCGCGCATCAGCCGCGCGGCAGCAGGGGCCCATGAACCGTTTTCCATGAGGCCGATCCGGCGGTTTCGGAATCCCTTTGTCTGTAAATGATCCAAAAAGGCCTTCATGGGCGGGAACAGGCCTCCGTCATAAGTGGAGCAGGCCAACACCAGTTTCCCGCAGTAGAACGCACTGGCAACAGCGTAGGAAAGATCTGTCACAGTGAGATCACATATGCTGACCTGCACGCCTTTTTTCTCTAATTTACCCTTGAGGGTCTTCGCCGCATGGGCAGTATTTCCATGGATGGATGCGTGGGCAATCAGTATGCTCTCCGATTCTTCTGGTTCCCATTGTGACCAGAGATCATAGAGCCGCAGACACTCCTCCAGCCCTTCTGTAAGCACGGGACCATGGAGCGGGCAGATCGTTTGGATCTCCAGCGCGGAGGTCTTTTTCAGCAGAGCCTGCACCTGTGTGCCATATTTCCCGATAATATTGTAATAATACCGTCGGGCCTGCGGCACCCAGGGGGCACGGGCAGTCCGTTCCAGTGAGCCAAAGCGTCCGAAGGCATCCGCCGAGAACAGGATTTTTTCCGTTTCCTCATACGCCGTCATCACCTCCGGCCAGTGTACCATCGGTGCCAGCAGGAAGCGCAGCCGGTGTGAGCCCAGAGAGATCGTGCTGCCCTCGCCAACCTCCAGCATACGGTCTTCCGACAATGCACCCGTGCCAAAGAACTGCTTGATCAGGGTAAATGTTTTCGCGTTTCCCACGATCTTCATCTCCGGGTACTCTTGCGCTATCCGCATGAGACTGCCGGAATGATCCGGCTCCATGTGTGTGACCACAAGATAATCGGGATTGCGCCCCCCCAACACCTGCGCTACATTGGAAAGCCATTCCTCCGCCGCCCGTGCGTCCACGCTGTCCATCACGGCGATTTTCTCGTCCAGAATGACATAGGAGTTGTAGCTCACTCCCATAGGCTGGACGGGGTACTGGTTTTCAAAGAGTGCCAATGTGTTATCATCCACCCCTACATAGCGGATGGCATCTGTTACCGTTCGGATATCCATATAAAAAATACCTCCTATTCTGATGTCTTTGGTTTTCTTATAAATCGTCTATCAGTGCGGTGCTCTTGGCGTAGGCGGTACTGCGTGCCTCAAAGAAATCGGTCTTGACCATATTGGCGTCAGCGTACTGGCTGACCCATTCCATGCTCTCCGGTTCGCTCTCAAAGCCCGGATACAATGCCGGATAGCCAAGGCTCGTCCAGCGAAGATTGCCGAGATAGCGGATGTAATCGCTGATCATCTGCCGGTTCAACCCCGGGATGTCGTCGCCGATCACATAATGCCCCCATGCGATCTCCTGCTCCACGCCCTCACGCATCATCTCGCGCAGCGCTTGTACACTCTCGGCGGTGAACAACTCCGGCTGCTCCTTTTGCAGCTCCGTGATGATATTGCGGAACAGCCACAAGTGCGTGTTCTCATCGCGGTTGATGTAGCGGATCTCCTGCGCCGAGCCGGGCATCTTCCCGTTTCGGGAGAGATTGTAGAAGAACATAAAGCCGCTGTAAAAATAGATGCCCTCCAAAATATAGTTCGCCATCATCACGCGCAGCAGCGTGGGAGCATCCTTCCGCTCCTGAAACTCGTTGTAGCAGTCCCCAATGAAGGTGTTGCGGCGCAGCAGATGCTCGTCCGTTTTCCATTGGTAGAGGATGTCATTGCGCTCCACGGGGGAACAGATGGTGTCGAGCATATAGCTGTAGCTCTGTGAGTGGACACACTCCTGAAACGCCTGAATGGACAGGCAGAGATTGACCTCGTTGGCGGTAATGTAGGCGCCGATATTAGGCAGGTTCGCTGTCTGAATGGAATCCAAAAAGACAAGAAAACTCAGAATTTTATCGTAGGCGCTGCGCTCGGCTGACAGCAGGCGGGGATAGTCCTTCACATCCTGCGAGAGATTGATCTCCTCAGGGATCCAAAAGTTGTTCATGGCCTGCCGGTACCAGTCGCTGACCCAAGCGTACTTCATATTGTTGAAGTCGTTGAGGTTGGTGGTATTGCCGCCGATCATGCGCCGCAGGCGCACATCAGGGTCGCCCTCCGGGTTAAAGAGGGGCTTTTTCTTCAGTTCCATCATGCTATCCTCCTTATGACGAGCAGCTTTCACAGGCCTCGACCTCAAGGGCCTTGCTGCGGACATAATAAATGGTCTTGACGCCGGCCCTCCACGCCTCCAAATACAGTCTGAGCACCTGACGCATGGAATAGTCGTTGGTGATATAGAGATTCATGCTCTGCGCCTGGTCAATATGTCTCTGGCGAAAGCCCGCGGCGCGTACCGACCAGCTTTGGTCGATCAGATGCGCCGCCTTATAGTACCACCATGTATCCATAGAAAGCTCCGGAGCAACGCGGGGCAGCATGCTGCCCTTTTTTTCCTCTAAAAAGAATTTCTTCATAATTGGATCGATGCCCGCCGACGTGCCGGAGAGGATGGATGTGCTGGAAGTGGGTGCGACAGCCAGCAGATAGGCGTTGCGCATTCCCTGCACCGCCACCGTTTCCGCAAGCGCCCGCCACTTTTCTGAGGTATAACCTCGCTTTTCAAAATACGCGCCTGTCTGCCAGTCGCTGCCCTCAAAGAGCGCATAGCGGCCCTTTTCCCGTGCCAGTGCTGTGTCCGCCTTGACGGCGGCGTAGTTGATATGCTCGAATACCGCATCGGTGAAGGCAAGGTGCTCATCGCTCTCCCATCGGATGCCGCGCTTTGCCAGCATGTGGTGGTAGCCGCTGACGCCCAGGCCGATGCTGCGGTACTTCTGATTGGTAAGCCGCGCGTATTCCAACGGGTAGAAGTTGAGGTCGATCACATTATCCAGTGCGCGGATGGCCGTTTCCACCGTGCGTTCCATATAGGCCTCGTCCTCCACCGCCAGATTACCGAGAGACAGACTCGCCAGGTTGCAGACCACAAACTCACCGGGGCGTGTGGCCGTCACCACCACTGTGTCGCCGTTCTCCGTGTGCACCTCAGTGCTGATATGCTCGATGGGCGCCATGTTCTGTGCGATCTCCGTGCAGAGATTGGAGCAATAGATCATTCCCGTGTGGCCGTTTGGGTTCATACGATTTACGCTGTCGCGGTTGAAGGCGAAGGGCGTGCCGGTCTCCACTGCCGAGCGAAGCACCAGCCGCACGATGTCCTTGACGGTGACGCTGCGCTTTTCGATGCGCGGGTCATTGACGCAGTCCAGATACCGCTTCTCCCATTCCGTACCCCAGTAATCCTCCAGTGCGTAGCCCTTGACCGTGAGGATCTCATGCGGACACATGAGATGCCACGGCGCGTCTATGTTCTCCTCCGCCAGTCGCCAGAAGAGATCCGGATAGCACACGGCGGGAAACACATCATGCGCCTTCATGCGGTCGTCGCCGTTGTTGGTGCGCAGTTGAAGGAATTCAGGCAGATCCCGGTGCCATGCGTCTAAGTAAACCGCCGCAGCGCCCTGCCGCATCCCCAACTGATCCACCGCCACGGCGGTGTCGTTGACCAGCCGGATCCAGCGGATAACACCGCCCGCCGCCCCTTGAAAGCCGCGGATGGTGCTGCCTGCAGCGCGCACCTTACCGAAGTACATCCCCATTCCACCGCCAAATTTAGAGACCTTTGCGAAGTTGTCCAGCGAGCGGTAGATGCCGTCCAGACTGTCCGGCACAGTGTCCACAAAGCAGCTTGAAAGCTGATGGTAGGGCTTTCGTGCGTTGGACATGGTAGGTGTCGCCATCGTGACCTCCATACGGCTGAGCATATCGTAAAAGCGTTTTACCCACCCCATGCGGTCAGAGCCTTCGTTCATAGCAAGATGCAGCGCGATACCCAAAAACATCTCCTGCGGTGTTTCCAGCGGCACGCGGCTGCGTGACTGGATCACATAGCGTTTGAGCAGCAGGTCAAGGCCGGAATAGGTGAACAGCTCGTCCCGTTCCGGGCAGAGAAAGTCCTCCGCCATAGCGATCTCCTCGTGGGTATAGTGGGCAAGAATATAGTCACCGTAGAGTCCCTTATCCGTCAGATAGCGAAGCCTGCCATAGAGGTCGCCGACGCCGCGCCCCTCCCATTCCTGTGCGTTGCGACAGCGAAAGGAGTGGTTCAGAAGCCGCGCCGCGATGAACTCCCACTTGGGTGCCTCTGCCGTAGTCAGCTCTACCGCTGCCTTGGTCAGTGCCTCAGCCCTCTCATCCTCCGTCATGCCCGGGCGACAGAAGCTCTCAAACTTCATTTGAAGCGCCGCGAGGGAGTAGATTTCCTCGGTAAAATCCATCTGGATACGGCGCAGCACCTCGTCAAGCGAGTTATCCCCCACCGTCTGCGCGATGGTATGCCGAACGCGGCGCAGCGCAGACCGCTTTTCGCGATAAAGGATGTACGCCTTGGCCACCTCATAGTGTCCGCGCTCCATGAGCGTCCGCTCCACCTCGTCCTGCACACGTTCCACGGTGAGCGGTACTGTGACGGAGAGATTGTCGAGAACGGCGGCGAGGATCTCCTCCAGTTCTCCGCCCCCAATCTCCCTTCCCTGTCCATCAAACGCTTTTTTCATGGCGTTGAAAATTTTCTCTTGTTGAAAAGGAACAGACTTCCCGTTTCGTTTTCTGATCTCCATTTCGATCCTCTCATCTTCTCCGGTCACTTCTCATGTCCTTTTGGGCAAAGAGCGGGCAAGCGCAGTATCACGCTTGCCCGCTCTATTTTTGAAAGCCGGTTTTTCTGCAGCCGACACGGCGGGGCTGTTTGTTGTCTGTTGTCTTGGTTTTGGCTTTCCTGCCAGTTACTTCATAGATTCCAGAATGGCGTCCGCCAGTGCTTCCAGCTCAGTGCGCTTGTCCGTGCCCATGGACGAGGCGAGGCTGAGCCGCTCGTTGAGCACCGTCATGTTCTTAAGCTCATCGTTGACGAATTTCTGCATGAGGTCACCGGACTTCACCGCCCATGAGCCGTTTTCAATGATGGCAAAGGTGCGGTTTTGCAGATTCAGTGCCTTCATATCCATGAGGAAGTCATGCATGGCGGGGTAGATGCCGAGATTGTAGGTCACAGAGGCCAGGACAATGTGACTGTACTTAAACGCCTCGGAGATCAGCTGGGAGACATGAGTGGAGGACACATCGTACATCGCCACCTTGCTCATGCCCTTGTCGCAGAGCGACGCCGCCAGAGCCTGCGCCGCGTTCTCCGTGTTGCCGTACATGGAGGCGTAGACGATGAGCACGCCCTGGGTTTCAGGGGCATAGCGGCTCCAGGTGTCGTACTTTTCGATGAACCAGCCCAGATCCTTGCGCCACACGGGGCCGTGGAGCGGGCAGATATACTTGATCTGATCCAAAACGCCGCCGGCCTTTTTCAGCAGGAGCTGGATGTGGGGACCGTACTTGCCCACGATGTTAGTGAGGTAGCGGCGGGCGTCGTCCAGCCAGTCCCGCTCGAAGTCCACCTCATCGGCAAACAGCTTGCCGTCCAGCGCGCCGAAGGTGCCGAAAGCGTCGGCGGAAAAGAGGACGCCGTCGGTAACGTCGAGGGTCACCATGGCCTCCGGCCAGTGGACCATAGGCGCACCCACAAAGGTGACGGTGTGCTTACCGAAGGAGAAGGTATCGCCCTCCTTCACCTCGATGCACTCATGCCCGTCCACATGGAAGCCGAACTGACGCATGAGCATGAAGGCCTTCTCGTTGGAGATCAGCTTCACCTTGGGATGGCGCAGCAGGATCTCCTCGATGCAGGCGGCGTGATCCGGCTCCAGATGGTTGACCAGCAGGTAGTCCAGCTCGCGGCCGTTCAGCACATATTCTAAATTTTCCAAAAGCTGGCGGCAGGCAGACCAGTCCACCGTGTCAAAAAGCACCGTCTTTTCGTCCAACAGGCAGTAAGCGTTGTAGCTTACGCCCCGGGGAATGGGAAAGCAGTTTTCAAACAAGGCCAGGCGATGGTCGTTGGCGCCTACCCAATAGAGATCATTTGTTACTTTACGCACGCAATACATCTTATCTTACCTCCTTCACGGCTCAAGCCTTTATAAATTGATCCTTCGCCTCCGCGCACTCGGGGCACACCCACTCGGCGGGAAGCTGCTCAAAGAGCGTACCGGGCGCGATTTCGCTGTCCTCGTCGCCCAGCTCCGGCACATACTCGTAACCGCAGCCGCCGCAGACATAGCGGTCGCCGATGGGGGTGGGCTTCGGCGGCGTGGGCCGCTTCATCTTCACCATGGGCGGCGCGGGCTGCTTCTCTCCGCTGTCCAGCGCGGCGGCCAGCAGAGGCAGGATCTCCGCCACATCGCCCACGATGCCGTAGTCGCAGTTCTTAAAAATGGGGGCGTTGCCGTTTTTATTGATGGCCACGATGGTGGAGGCGTCCTTGATACCCTTGAGGTGCTGGGTCGCGCCGGAGATGCCGCAGGCAATGTAGAGGTTACCGGTGAACTTCTGACCGGACATACCCACATAGCGGTTCAGGGGCAGATACTTGAGGGTCTCCGCCACGGGGCGGGAGGAACCGATGGCCGCGCCGGCGGCCTTGGCCAGCGTCTCTACCAGCTTCATGTTCTTTTTCTCTCCGATGCCCTTGCCCGCGGAGACCACGCGCTCCGCCTGCGGAATCGGCGTATCCATGGGGATGCCCACGGAGAAGTCGTGGCCGTCCTTTTTCAGCGCCGCCACAAGGTCGGCCACCTGCTGGGCGGCATCCCCCTCCCGGAAGATGGTCTTTTTGCGAATTCCGGTGATGGGCGCGGGTTTCTTGGCCGCCGAACGACTCTCGCCGCCGGAGCTCTTGCCCAGCCTGCCCACCAGATGGGAGGCGATGACCACCCGCTGGATCTCGTTAGTGCCCTCGTAGATGGTGGTGATCTTGGCGTCGCGGTAGGCCCGTTCCACCTCCATGCCCTTGAGGAAGCCGCTGCCGCCGTGGATCTGCAAGGCATCGTTGGTGACCTCCAGCGCGATGTCCGAGGCGTACATCTTCGCCATGGCGGACTCCATGCCGTAAGGCGCGTGCTGCTCCTTCAGCTCCGCCGCGGAGTAGATGAGGAACCGGGCGCAGCGCAGCTTGGTGGCCATATCCGCCAGCTTGAAGGCGATGCTCTGCTGGGCCGCGATGGGCTTGCCGAACTGGACGCGCTCCTTGGAATAGCTCAACGCGTGCTCAAACGCGCCTTGGGCGATGCCCAGCGCCTGCGCGGCGATGCCGATGCGTCCGCCGTCCAGCGTGGACATGGCAATCTTGAAGCCCTCGCCCTCCTTGCCCAATAGGTTTTCCTTGGGAACCTTCACGTCGTTGAAGATCAGCTCCGCCGTGGAGGAGGAGCGAATGCCCATCTTGTCATAGTGGTCGCCGAACTCAAAGCCCTTCCAGCCCTTCTCCACGATGAAAGCGGAGATGCCCCGGGTGCCGATGTCCGGCGTGGTGACGGCGAAAACCACATAGGTGTCCGCCTTAGGGGCGTTGGTAATGAAGATCTTGCCGCCGTTGAGGAGGTAGTAGTCCCCCTTATCCAGCGCCGTGGTCTCCGTGCCGCCGGCGTCGGATCCGGCGTTGGACTCCGTGAGGCCGAAGGCGCCGATCTTCTCGCCCTTGGCCAGCGGAACCAGATATTTCTTCTTCTGCTCCTCGGTGCCATAGGCGAAAATGGGCCATGAGCCGAGGGAGACGTGGGCGGAGAGGATCACGCCCGCGCCGCCGTCCACACGGGCCAGCTCCTCCACCGCGATGGCGTAGCTCAAGGCATCAAGACCGGCACCGCCGTACTCCTTGGGGTAGGGAATGCCCATCCAGCCCAGCTTCCCCAGCTTCTTGACAGCCTCCTCGGGAAACTCATTGTTCTGATCCATTAAAAATGCGAGGGGCTTGATCTCCTCCTCCGCAAAACTCCGGATCTTCGCGCGCAGCTCTTCGTGCGCCGCCGTTGTTTGAAACATCATACGGGTACCTCCTCTTAAAATTTTACAGCTTGCTTGTATCTTGGGGATCGGATCTGCCGGTCAGCAGCCTGCGCAGGCTCACGGCGCGGAACGCCTCGTCCTGCTTTTGCTGCAAGGCCGCCAGCTGACAGTGGATGGCGCACCGCCCATGCTTGTCCTGCCAGTGGCATTCATATCCCGGCTCCATGCAGGCGCACAGGATGCCCCGCTCCCCCACGACCCCCATGAGATCGTAGAGGGAGGTCGCGTCCAGATCGCAGGACAGCGCGCAGCCGCCGAGGGCGCCGCGGCTCACCCGCACCAAATTGCCGGCGGAGAGCTTGCGCAGGATCTGGTAGGCAAACTGATTGGGGATTAATTCCGTTTCCGACATCTCGGCCACCGAATGCTTCTCCCCGTCCAGCAGCACCCGCAAAATGCGCAGCGCGTAGTCCGTCTCTTTGGTGATGATCATACTCCGTATCCTCTTTTCGCTTGCTTGTTAATGCCATCATATCAATCTTGATAAATTTTGTCAAGATTATTTTCAAAAAAAATTTCCTCTTTAACACAGACTGCCCCAGCCCGGGTCAGCTTCGCTTTCCATTCAGCGAAAAGCCATGTTCCTTACAATTATAGAAGCCGAAAAAGCTGTGCCGTGGCAGTCCGCCGAAAGCAGAAAAGACTATGCCTTAAAACCAGAAAGCGGAGAAATTGGTTGGGGCTCGCAGGGGTCGCCCACCCAAGGCGGACGACCGCTGTGAGCCCCGACAAGCCCAAGCTGTACACACGAAACAAGCAACAAAGAGCGTACTTGTCACTTTTATTCGACACATTATGTTATGATATGCAGCAAGTGTTCCATCTTACCATCCCATTCTCTGCTGGAATCGGCGCACTCTTTCAGCTCAGTTTCGACTTCAGCATTTATCGGCAGGTTTTTCTTATAGCGGATGGTATGCTCAAGGCTTGCCCAGAAGTCCATCGCGATTGTACGGAGTTGTATCTCCACCGGCACATGGATCACTTTTTCCGCAAAGAATACCGGCAGCCGGATCGTCAGGTGCAGACTGCGATAGCCATTTTGCTTAGGGTGTGAAATATAATCTTTCTCTGTGATGATTTCAATGTCAGACTGTTTTTTTAAGCACTTTGCCAAAAAGAACACATCCTCCTCGAAAGAGCAGATCACCCGCACACCGGCAATATCCATGATATTTGCCTGCATGGTCGGAAAATCCAGAGGAAGTCCGCGTTTCTGCATCTTATTCATAATGCTGGACGGCGACTTCAAGCGGCTTTTTATACTTTCTATCGGATTGCGATCATGCTGCAATGAAAACTCTTCGTTTAGAATTTCCAACCTGCTTTCCAGTGCTTTCAGCGCACATCGGTATTGCAGCATGACTTCCTGATACCTGCGATTTTCGCTTAAAAGGCGCTGGCATTGCAGGTCATCCAAGCCTTTGTCTGCCGCAACCGTCAAACCAAATAGATTTTCACTCATAGCTTCTCCATTCCGCAGGGATAGGCGCTCCGCACTGTCTGCTGCTCTTGTGTTACGACCTGATAAAAACTGTATCCGCCGGAGAGATGGGAACAGGTGAAACCGTACTGCGTCAAAAGTCGGCAGGCCAGATAACTGCGAAGCCCTGTCTGGCAATTCACATAAACAGGCTTACCCCGGTCTAACTCGTCCAAATGCTCCCGCAGATCGTCCAGTGGAATATTGCGGAATCCATTCAAGTGCCCACGCCGATATTCGCCTTCTGTACGGACATCCAGCAGTGTCGCATTGCCATCGCAAGGCAAGTCCTCAACCTCATTCCAATGGAACTGCCGTACCTTCCCGCTCTCCAAATCCTCGATCATAAAACCGGCCATATTGACCGGGTCTTTGGCAGAGGAATAGGGCGGCGCATAGGAAAGGTCAAGCTCCGTCAGTTCCAAGGCTGTCATTTTTGCGCGAATGGCCGTTGCCAGTACATCAATGCGCTTGTCCACGCCCTCGACGCCAACGATCTGCGCACCCAGCAGCCGCAGGCTTTCTTTTTCATACAGCACCTTCATTGCCATAGACTGTGCGCCGGGATAATAGGCAGCGTGGGATGCTGGGAAAAGTACGACTCTGTCGTAAGCAATCCCTGCTGCCTGCGCCGCCTTTTCATTGATCCCCGTAGAGGCCGCGGTCAAGCTAAACAATTTCAGAACAGACGAACCCTGAGAGCCGTGAAAGCGGCTGTTCCCGCCGCAGATATTGTCGGCGGCAATGCGGCCCTGCTTGTTGGCGGGGCCCGCCAGCGAGATCAGCGCCTTCTGGCCGGTCACGAAATGGGTGACCTCCACGGCGTCCCCCACGGCGTAGATGTCCGGCACGGAGGTCTCCATCCGCTCGTTCACAACGATGCTGCCCCGGATGCCCAACTCCAGCCCGGCCTCCTTTGCCAGATGGGTGTCCGGCGTGACGCCGATGGCCAGCAGCACCATGTCAGAGCGCAGCGGCTCACTATCCTCCAGCAGCGTCAGCACGGAATCTCCGTCCTGCCGGAATCCGGTGACGGTTTCACCCAACCGCAGAGCCACGCCGTGTCTGCACATTTCCGCATGGACAAAGCTGGCCATATCCGCATCCAGCGGCGCTAAAAGCTGCTTGGGACGCTGGACGATGGTGACGGAAACCCCCATCTCCACAAGGTTTTCCGCCATTTCCAGGCCGATAAAACCGCCGCCAGCCAAAACAGCGGTTTTCGGCTTCTGATCCTCTACAAAGCGTCGAATGCGGAGGGTGTCTTCCACGGTGCGCAGGGTAAAGACCCGCTCGCTGTCCATGCCGGAAAGCGCAGGAACCGTCGGCTTTGCGCCGGGTGCGAGGAGTAGTTTGTCATAGGTTTCCGTGTAGACCTTTCCACTGTCCAATGCGTGAACGGTGACGGTTTTTTCTGCGGGATTGATCGCAGTTACTTCCTGCCGTACCCGCACATCTATGCGAAAGCGGTCCCAGAAGCTCTCCGGAGTTTGCAGCGTCAGTTCTTCTTGCTCCTTGATCACACCGCCCACATAATACGGCAGGCCGCAGTTGGCATAGGATATATAGCCGCTGCGCTCGATCATCACGATCTGCGCGTGTTCATCCAAACGGCGGATGCGGGCAACGGCAGACGCGCCGCCAGCCACACCGCCTACGATCACAACTTTCATCTTGCACCCTCCACCATGGCGGTGATCTCCGCCTTGGACCGGTAGCCCACGGATTTGGCAACGGCCTTTCCATCCTTGAATACGACAAGCATCGGGATACTGGATACCTGAAAACGCATCGCCAGTTCCATTTGCTCGTCCACATTGATCTTGCCCACCTTGAGGGTGCCGGCGTTTTTCTCCGTGCGCTCCACGCGGCAGGGGCAGTACCCGCTGGTGCGCTTGAGACTCTCACGGATGGTGTCCACGACCTCCTGATCGGAATTGAGCTTGATTTTCATATCGGTTCCCTCTTTCCTTTGTTCTTTGTGATGTCCCTATCATAGCAAACTCCGCCCTGCCTTTCTGTAACAAGGTCACATTACAAAAATTTTCGCGGCAACAGAAAAAGCTGTGAAGCGGCAGTTCACGTACCGCTTCACAGCTTTCGCCTATCTCGTTATTCAGGCAAAGCAGGCGTTCACCTGTTCGACGATCGCCCGATCCAACCAGCCCTTTTCAGCCATATCCAGAAGAATAGAGCAGGCTTTTTCGTGAGACATTCCAGCTTTGTAAGGACGATTTTCGGTCAGGGCCTGATAAATATCCACGCAAGCCATGATACGCTCCTGCGTATTTAACTCGGACTCGTTTTTTCCAAAGGGATACCCTGTTCCATCCAGATGCTCGTGATGAAACGCGGCCCAATCGCGCAGCTCCGCAAAGTCCTGGACTTCCGATAGGACGTAATATGTATAGGCAGCGTGATGCTTCATTTCCGCATATTCGCTGTCGGTCAGGCGTCCCGGCTTTTCCAGTATTTCATTGCCTATCGCTACCTTTCCGATGTCATGGAGTGCGCCGGCAAGATACATTTTCTGGGCGGTGTCCTCGTCAAATCCCATAAACCGGGCCAGACATTCCGCATCGTCGGCCACACCCAGAGAATGTGTACTGGTAAAGGGCGATTTGTAGTCTACAATTTTCGCAAAGAATTTTGCCAGAGCTTTTACCTGCGCAAAATCAAGCTGCTGCTTGGTACGCGGCACCTTGCTCCACAGGCGCTCCTCCAGCCCCCTGCCGCCAAGAGAGCAAAAATGCTGTTCTGAAAAAGCGCGAAGAAACGCGTCCGCGCATTCCTCATCCACGATCCTGCCGCGTACCCGAGTAAGGAATGCGTTCGCACGCTCCCACACATCCGGCGTAAAGACATCGGCGCGGCAGAAAGCATCCAGCAGATCGCACAGACGGATAATACGGGCACCCAGCGGGATCTCCTGCCATGTTTTTCCGAAGGAGCCGCTGCCATCCGCGTTTTCGTGGTGGTAAAGGATGATATTTTCTACATTTGTATGAAACGGAAGCGCGGATATGTTCTCCTCGCCCATAACGCAGTGAGCGCCGAGATGCGGCAGCTCCGCCAAACATTCCGCGGCAGAGCTGTCACCACGAAATTCTTCGTGCAGATACTGCGTCAGAGCATTGTCGTGCAATAGGGCACAGACGGCAAGATCCTGCAGTGCTTCGCCGGAAACACCAAACTGTTCAGCCGTACACACACTCATATACGCCACACGCTTGGCGTGGAACGTTGTCACATGAACCAGTTCCGCCTCCACGCAATCCAGAGCATAGGAGCAGGCACCAAGCAAGCCTAATACATCAAGTTCCATGTGCGGAGCGGTCACGCTTTCCAAAGGCTGTGGAGGTTGCAGTAGGCGTAGACCGCTTCGACCTCGTCGCCCTCGCAGAGAGCAAAGCAGACCTCGGGTTTCTCGCCAGGATGCAGTTCCTTGCGCTGGTTGCCCTGCTTGGTGTGGAGGGACACCCACTCAATGTAGTGCTCCGGCAGCATGGGATGCTCCACGGAGCCGACCTTGACGTGGACGATGCCGTTTTCCACAGTCCAGACAGGGACGTGCTTCTCCACGGCGGCGTCGGTGGTGCCGGGAACGATCTCGCTCATCGGCTCACCGCAGCAGATGACGGGAACGCCCGTGTCCTTGACCTTGGCAATGATGTTGCCGCAATGCTTGCAAATGTAAAACTTCTGCTCCATGATGATTCTCCTTTTCTTTCTTTAATAGTTTTCTGCGTGAATTTCAAAATAGCTCTGGGGATGATTACAGGCGGGGCAAACCTCCGGGGCCTTCTCGCCCACGACGATGTGACCGCAGTTGCGGCACTCCCACACCTTGACCTCGCTCTTGGCGAAGACCTCCGCCATCTCCACATTGTGCAGCAGGGCACGGTAGCGCTCCTCGTGGTGCTTTTCAATGGCGGCGACCAGACGGAAGCGCTGGGCAAGTTCGTGGAAGCCCTCCTCGTCAGCAGTCTTGGCAAAGCCGTCGTACATATCCGTCCACTCGTAGTTCTCACCCTCAGCGGCGGCGAGAAGATTTTCGGCAGTATCGCCGATGCCGTTCAGTTCTTTGAACCACAGCTTAGCATGTTCCTTCTCGTTGTCAGCGGTTTTGAGGAACAACGCCGCGATCTGCTCGTAGCCTTCCTTCTTGGCCTTGGATGCAAAATAGGTGTACTTGTTGCGTGCCTCGGACTCACCGGCAAAGGCGGCCATCAGATTTTTTTCGGTTTGAGTACCTGCGTATTTCGTTTCTTTCATGGTCGATGCTCCTTCCAGCTCCTTCCAGCTTCTTCTGCTCATATTATAACACGGATTCGTGTTATAAACAATATTTTCATTTTAAGTGATTCAATCCGTCTGTATCCCGCAGCGTGGTTGCGCCTCGTCTTAGCTCCACAAGCCCGTCCTCCGAGAAGCTCTTGAGCATCCGCGCCACCGCCTCCCGCGCCGAGCTGATGTGCTGGGCAATCTGCTCATGGGTCATGCGTATGGTATCGGAGCCGGTACGCTCCGCTTCGGCCAGGAGAAAATCTGCCAGCCGCCGATCCAAACCCTTGAACATGATCTGCTGCATCGCCCACATCACATCAGAAAATCGTTTCGTTGCCAGTTCATAGAGGAAGCAACGGACATGAAGATTTTGCTCCTTGAGCACAGCGATGACATTTGCAGGGATAATCAGAACCTCCGTATCCATTCCCGCGGTCATTTGCGTATCAAAGGTGATCTGACTGATCACACAAGAGGCAGAAAGCACGCATAGTTCGCCCGGATACAGGCGGAACAGCGTTACCTCCCGCCCCTCCTCGGAGAGAAGATAGGTGCGGATCTCGCCGGAAAGGACAAACAGCATTCCGAGACATTCATTGTCGCTGCTGTGAACGAACGCGCCCTTTTCATAATGACGGACAAAGGCGCTTCGGCGTAGCGTTTCCATTTCGTGTTCGGTCAAGGATGACCAGAACGGAAGTTGTGTCAGTGTGCGTTCCATATCAATGGCAGCTATGCTTGCCGCAGCCGTGGTCACCGCAGGTGTGCCCATCCTCGCCGTGCTCGTGGTCATGGTGATCACAGTGAACATTGGGGTCGTAGCCCAGATTTCTGCTGAGCAATGCGCTCACCGCCGCGTCAACGTCCCCGCTGACACCGCCGTAGAGCTTGATGCCCGCTTCGGCCAGAGCCGCCTGCGCACCGCCGCCGATGCCTCCGCAAATCAAAGTGTCCACGCCGTTCTGCATCAGGAATCCTGCCAGTGCGCCGTGACCGCTGCCGTTGGTATCAACGACTTCCGCATGGACGATTTTGCCGTCCACAGCTTCATAAAGCTTGAACTGCTCGGTGTGACCGAAATGCTGAAAGATTTGACCGTTTTCATAGGTAACTGCAATTTTCATAATGGAATCTCCTTTGCAAGTTTTGCCTGATTTTTCCATGTTGGCTCTCTGCATCCGGCAGCAACAGCCGCAGTGAGCTGCCTCCTGTCCTCCGCAGATGCGGTAGTTTCCCCCGGTGATGTGCAGCGGTTTCCCGTGGACAAGATACGCTGCGATCTTGCTCCGTGCGCTTTCGTAAATCTCCTGCACGGTAGAGCGGGAAATGTCCATTTGAGCGGCACACTGCTCGTGGGTTTGCTGCTCCAAGTCAACCAGCCGAATGACCTCGTATTCGTCCAGCGTCAGCAGGATCGGCTCGGTATTCTCGCACCCGTTGGGACAGAATGTATCGACCTGTGGTACGCCACAAATTCGACGGCACCGTGGCGGTCTTGGCATGGGAGCTTTCCTCCCTTGGTATCGGTATATTTCGATTATAGCACTTTGAGCAGAAAAAAGCAATTTTTTCAAAAGCTGCTACATTTTCCGTCCTCATATGTGTGCCGGCTGATATTCGGTGTCGAAGACTACGTGTGAGCCATGTTCGTATTGTCAGATTATCTACATTTGACAGAACTTCGCAGGGCATGATGAATTTGCTTGGATTCATTATGAGTTTAGTTTACATGCAAGCCGTTCACGGGTGGTTGTCCGCCTATGAACGGCTTGTAAATTCTCAATTTTTTTCCTTACTTGACACAAGAAGATCTCAGTCGCCTCGTTAGAGATTACATCGAAGCGGGCAAGTAGTATCTCTATTTTGTCATTTCCAAACGCAGAGCACGATTAGATTTTCTTCGCAATCGTAGACAGCTCCGAAATAATGCTCAGAAGATCATTTTTGACTTCCTCTTTACTTGGCTCACTGCCCATCAGAAGATAATCCGTGCTGACATGGAGGATGCAGGACAGTTCGATCAGCAAGTCAATGGAGCAGCTGCGCTCTCCGTTCTCCATGCGGCTGACATGCTGCTTGCTTGCCAGTCCCAGACGAACCGCCAGTTCCTCCTGCGTAATGCCACGGGAAGTGCGAACATCGTGAAGTCTCTTACCAAACTCTTTTGCGTCAAAATACATACGTTTCTCCTTCCGCACAGCCGGTACAGAACCGGATCGACGAAAGGTCAAAAAAAGAGCCGCATGACGGTAAAGAAAAAATCCTGTGCCGATAAAACAGAACATGGGTATCCCATAATTCTGTCTCATGCGGCATTCGGAAGACTTCGCCTGTCAGCGGCTCCACAGCACGGAGCAGATCACGCCGCCCTTTCTGGTGTAGTCGCTGTATTCGCCATAATACTCGCTATATAGCTTTTCGCCGGAACGATAGGCAGCAGAAGCGATAGCGGACTGTCCTGCGCTTCGCTTAGTCTGCGTGACACTCAGATGAAATAGTGCCATTGGCTTTCAACTCCTTTTCTTTGTTTGCTTGCTTGATGTGGATAATCGCCATGTGACGGACGGCTCGCTGGACTTCGGACAGGGAAAAGATGTGTTCCATCAGCTCTGTCATTTCGGTGCGTGTGAGATCTTTGACCTCCGGGGCAAGACTCTCAATCGTGCCGCCCAGATTGCAAAGGCGGTGGGTTCGCTTGGTGCGTTCGCCTTTCTCCAGATACTTCTTCCTGTTCTCCAGACGCTCCAGCTTGTGCTGTTCCTGTGCAAGCTGCGTCTCAGCTCGTTCCTTTTCGGCTCGAAGCTGATCGAGGGTTTTCGGTTTTGTCATTGTGATTGACCTCCTTTTTTGATTTTGGAGATAAAAAAGACCGTCAACTTTTCGCATAGTGCGACCAGTCAACGGTCTGCTTTTCGGTATTCGGTTTTTGTGTTCAGTTCAACAAATATGAATTTATCGCTTTTGTTTATCAACGAATATTGGCTTGCTGCCATCATCAATTTCAAATGTATTACTTCCAGTTCGTATATAAACACTTCCTATTTCCGCATGAATATAAGGAATAATATCTCTGTCATAATTACATATTGTATTGATGGAAAACACAGAATGATTGCTTGATTCGTTCATATAAGCCTCATCTTCATTACCCGATAAAAAACGCCATCCGCTATCTGGGTTGTCTTCATCTGGAGCTTCTCGATACATATATCCTACTTTAAAACCTTCTTTTGTTATTCTGTCAGATACAATGCATCCTTCTCCATTTGGTTCGTTCCAATCAATTAAATTCTCTATGTTGATACTAAGAAAATCGTTGTTCTTCTTTCTCTCGAAAAACATGATGATTCACCTCTCCAAATTCTGATTTGCTTGTTCCATAAAATTCATTTTAGTCGCTTTCAAACTTGCTGGCGGCGAACAGCATTTTATGCTGTTTGCGGACGGCAAGTCCACAGGGGATAGCCGCTTTAGCGGCGCAAGGGGGTGTAGCCACCTTGACTGAACGAAGTGATGAAACATTCACGGTCGGACAGTTTTCTTCTGCCGACCGG
>NZ_WQPW01000034.1:0-3989 GCF_018785465.1 Clostridium sp. MCC328 | reverse complement strand
AGCTCCGCAGGACGCACATACTCCCGATAGGAGAGTATAGAAGTGCGCCCTTTAGTTCCTAAAGGGATTTTATCAGTTCGCCAAACTGGAATTGTTAAGTATCAATCGGTGTTACCGTTTTCTTCAATGTTTGATGGTAATATTCATAAGCCATTTTAGTAAAATGTTCACATTCTGTTTTATAGAACTGTTTATCGGCAGTGTTAAGGCGTTCCTCATCTTCATCTGTCAGATACTCTGGTATATCCCAATATTCTGTTAATCTGGTATCATCTTTAAATTTTTCCAGAACATCATAATATGTGTCTGCCAGTAATTCATAAAGACTGGTATCATCGATGCGCTTTAGCCCACGCATGGCATAGCAAAAACATTGGAAACCCCAGTTGCAAAAAAACTGGATAAATCCTCCGTTATTTATGTCCACAAATAGCTTCCATAAGGCAGCAATTTCTTGTTCATCTTCGTCCAGTTTGTTCCAATCTCCATTTGAATTTACTAACTTTGAATTAAATTCGATAGAATAATTATCCCATAATTTTCCGTAATCATCCATACTGCTATTCTCCTTTCATACTGCCGATTTGTTTGTTCCATAAAATTCATTTTAGTCGCTTTCAAACTTGCTGGCGGCGAACAGCATTTTATGCTGTTTGCGGACGGCAAGTCCACAGGGGATAGCCGCTTTAGCGGCGCAAGGGGGTGTAGCCACCTTGACGGAACGAAGTGACGAAACATTCTCGGTCGAGCAGTTTTCTTCTGCTGACCGGGAATGAAGCTCCGCAGGACGCACTACTCTCGATAGAGAGTATAGAAGTGCGCCCTTAGAGTTCTAAGGGTATTTTTAGATAATTGGGAATGTTTCTTTGTCAAACTGCGTAACATTGAACACGATACGCCACTCGACATCATCACCAACCGGTTCAAAGTGCAGAGCAGAACAAGCAGCATGAAGTTTTTCTTGTGAATTTGTTCCATATATAACTGCTGTCGGACCATCTGCACCACCAATAACACCAACAACAAAACAGGAACTACTGCCAACTGGACGGAACGAATGATCGTCTGGTGTAACTTCTATCGGTCTATCGCCTTCATCACAGTCAAAAACCGAAATGTTCTCCATCGGTTCAGGGGTAAGTGTATAACTCATGGCAATATAATGTGTCGGATAAATCCAGCGATCAGAACCAAAACTATTTTGAGGAACTGTCTGCTGTTCTATTTCCTGCACGGTCAGTGTATGGGTTATTCCGCTAACAGGATGGGAAAACATAAATGAATCTCCGGGTGCGTGAACTTTGAAATGTGAGCCTGGAACTTGTCCTGGTTGCTGCTCCATTGTAAGAAAAAGTTTATTGATTTCAGGGTGATGCTTGGTTCCCCAAGGAAATACGTCTCTGCATATGACCCAGCCATAAGTACTATCCAGCCCATAATGGTCGATTGCCCATTTTGCTTCCAACTCATTGATAACGCCATCTGGCAGACAAGGATTAAAGCTCACAGCGCAGCCATGGGTTGTCTGTAATATTTTCTCGTTTAACTTCAAGCAAGGTTTGAAGTTAAAACAAAGTGGGTTTTCCCATTCCATCTGCATCTGTTGCTCACGGGTAAAATTTTCACATGAGTCATTTTCCCAGTCCAGATTCCATTTTTTCATGAAGTCACGGATGCTTTCTGAATCAACTCGCATACAAAAATCAACGACAAGTCCTTTGCTACATGAATAAGCTGCCGGAATTACCCAATGATATCCAGCCCAATCGAATTGTTTATCCAGCTTGATCTCTTTTCCGGCACGGTCTTTACCTCGATGTCCCCAGAAATCTCCATCAAAGTAGACCTTCCATTCAGGGGCAACCAATTCTGCCTCTGAAGTCATATCATTATCGTAATAATCTTCTGTGTATTTAATCTGACTGTAATCAAAGGAAGATTGCAGGTTTTTGATATATGTCCACGGTTGTTCCATAGGCAACAAATTCATCTTCTCTGAAATTTCCGATAAAGTTTGCTGTTGTTCCTGGGTTGTAGGGTTTTCATTGAGAAAGGCTTCAAACTGTGCTTCGTTCCACATCCACGCTTGTTCCACTGCCGCCACATCACCACAAGCCAGTATAAGCCGCAGAAAGTCGGTAAAATTTTCAGCTACTGGATGAACATAATCAGGAGAAGTATTCATGGGGCTGACAGAGAAAACCATCTCTCCAAATCCACGAATGAAACAGAAGTGGATACCATCTATCCCTGCCCATCCAAAAACCGATGCCCCTTTTGGGGTACAAAAATAATTTGTATTATCCTCACGGAGTTCAACTCCCACAGGACTTAAATCGACACCCCGCTGTAAAAATTTTTTCAAAATTCTATTCATTAAGCATCCCCCCATAAAATTAGTGCTATCACGCTCTTTATTGTAGTAAATTTTATCACAAGAGTGTGAATAAATCTACTGGCGAATGCTGAAACCGCCCGAACAGTTTCTTTCTGCTCAGGCGGCTTTCTTCATCTATTTTTCTTTCTTCTGCTGCACTTGTTCATGGGCTTCCTGCTGAACATCAGCCCAGCGGAAAAGCCATACTTGAAGTGACTTTCACTTTCTTCACATTGGGCGATTGCTGTCTGCGCCCGGAGTTCCTGCACCAGCTCATAGTCCTCTTTGCTGAGCCGCTGGGACAACTGCTCCATGAGCTTTTCACAGGCTATGACTGCCTTTCGGTATTCCGGTGATGTAGGTACAACTGTCTCGCAGGGATAAAACTCCCCATTATACATGGCTTCCAAAATCATAGCTTTACCTCTCTCAACAGTAGATTAGTTCCGTCTTGATGATTTCCTCTGCCCGGCAGCGGATGGAGTTCATTGACTGCACCCATAACATCTGATTTTCCGCTTTCATGGCTTCGGTCACGCCCTCGGCTTTCATCATCTGCCGGATAATCAAGTCCAGCCTGTCTGCCGCCTGCTCGTTCAGATCGGCAACGACGGTGTGGAGCCTGCCGGACAAAATTAGCTCGTTGTAAAGCATGGGACGGTGCAATTTCAGATAGGACTGGTGCAAGCGTCCCCAATGCCCAATAGGTCGGCGTTCCTCCGGCAGCTTCAAGTCCGGCACATAGTAGTCGCCCACCAACACATAGTCCATACCGTTCTCATGGATTCTCGGTTTCAACTCTTTCATAAAATCACGCTCCCTTTCTCGGTCCCAGCTGCGGCAAACTGCTCACCGGGATAAATACCCCTCTGGCAATATCCTCGGTGCGGATTGCCTGTTTTCTGGCTTCAATCTCCGCTTTTTTCTTGGCTTTCGTGCGCTCCTCATACTCTTTCTGTTTACCATTGGCTTTCCGCTTCAAGTAGTTCTGGTGGAGCCTGTCCTTGCGTTCCTCACGCTTGCGGATTTCCTCTAATTCCTCCGGGGTAAGCTCCACTTCGCCAAACGCAGGGGGAACGAAACGACCCACGAAATTGAAGTAAATCTCGACCTCCTGTGTGGTCTGAATACTGCCCTTGCGGTCACGCTCATGCACAAGGATTTTCTCAATAAACTCATTGAGCATGGCAATCGTCAGCTTGTCGAAGTTCTCATACTTGTCAATCAGAGCGATAAAACGGTCAGCGTCCTTTTCGTGCTTCTCGTAGCTCTTGATAGCCTTTTCCAGAACAGAGATTTCAGCGGTAAGCTCGGTCTGCTCCTTTTCATATTGAGCGTCCAGAGTGGCATATCTGCTGTCAGACAGCTTTCCTAAAATGTTGTCCTCATAGATTTTGCAGAGCAGGACTTCCAGCTCGGAAACTCTCTGCTTTGCGGTGGCAAGGCGTGTCCGCTGTTTCTTGACCTCTGCCGTCTGCTGGCTGGACTGCGCTTCCTGCACCACTCGGACAAACTCGGCTCTGTCATGCTTCGCATACTCGGCAATAGCTTTGAGCATTTCGGAAACAAGGGACAGTACCACATCTTCATTGATACGGTGCTGTGTCGTGCA
>NZ_WQPW01000033.1:0-5120 GCF_018785465.1 Clostridium sp. MCC328 | reverse complement strand
TGAGAGTTCCTCCTTATTCTCTTTTATTATACATGAATTCCTTGAGAATAAGGTGTCAACTTTATTTATACAACATCATTCTTTGCCAGTCCAAGCATGATGATATTCAGCAGGTCAAGATTTCCCTTCCATTCATAGGAACCAATCAAATCTTCCTTTGTGAGATGCACATGGCTCATGCTGCTCTCGTCCATGTTCATACATACCCAGATGGAATATACACGCTTAATGTCATCGTAGCTGGAGTTCTCAAAATCACGTTCTTTTTGTGATGAAATCAGTCTGCTCACATAAAAGATTGCCCGGTTTAAGATTTCATATCCCGTCGGCTCGTCTTTCTGTGCTTCTACATTGATGATAATCTGTGACAATCCATCTTTCATGCGCACATAAAAAACGATATCAAATCTTACCAGACCTTCATTGATCTCTTCATTTTCTGTGTTGAAACCGACCAGTCTTTCACCATTTTTTTCGCTGGCTGCATTTGTGAGTCCAGGCTCTACCGGTACCGTACTGATATGTGGTGTTCCCTCGATGCAGTTGACCACATCCTTGGGATTCATGCCCTTAAACTCATCAACTGTTTTTACCAGTATATGTGCCAGTATGCTCTTCTGCCCTAACAGACGCTTTGCACTCGTATCATACTGTGCATCCTTGTCTGTTGCTTTCACTGCATTTTTTAATTCTGTATTCACTGGCCTTCCTCCTTTTTGTAACAGATATAGTCATCCCCAAAAAGGCATCTGACCACACCTATATTATAACTTACCCATTTCTTTTATACAATCAATTTTTACATTTGAAAAAGGAACATAAGAAAAACTCCAAACCTGTCATAGACTCGGAGTCTTGATTCCATCCATTCTTCACATTGTCTGCACCTGTACATGTTGTTCCTGCTCCTTATGCTCCAAAGCATCCTGCTCCGGTACATGGTCTATATTTTTCGCTGCTTCCTGCACTTTTGCCATATACCGGATTTTAATGCTGCTGTAATCAACCCCTGCCGGTTCCAGCACTTTTTTCTCTAACATGTTTAACATCGCTTCGGTGTCAAATTTTCCCTCAAAATAAAGTTCCTCATCCACCTTTAGCGGTACATCCATTTCTTCCGGTGAACTGCCAAGGATCGTCCTCCAGCGTCCGGCTACTTTTCCACACATTTCCATAAAACGCTCATGGATATCCGGCTGTTCATTACAGGCCTGCAAAATTCTTTGTGCCACCTTTCTCCATGTAGGTGTCTCTATCCATTCTCCCGGCGCGAACTGGACTGCCAGTGGTCTTTTCCCTTTCAGTTCTGCCGGGGATACTGTGATAAGGCTGCTTTCCCGGATCGTATCTCTCTTATCTGTATGCATCTCCCCACTCCGGTACATCTGGAGCAGTGCATCACATTTCGTGTTTACAAGCTGTAACATTTCCTCCCTCAGTTCTTCTATCAGTTGCTCATAATTCATACGCTTTTCTCCTCCTGTCGCACACTTACTTCATGTGCTTTTTCTATATCCACTTCCCTTTACTCATTTTCCGCTATATATCGCTCCTGCTGTTCTTTCCTATTTTTGTGCCAACAATAAAACGCCCGGATCATCGGGCATTTTATTCTTACCATAAACTGGCAGGAACAACGTTTCCTATTTGCTTGCTGCCATTCCTGCCGCAGTCTTACTCATATCGAATCTCCTGTTCCATGACAATGCCTGACTGGAACTGTATCAGCAGCTTCTCGCTGGATTCCACTTTGATGGTCGAGATCAGCCGTCTGACAAGGTCATTGTCGAACTCCGGTATCTGGCAGGTGCTTGTGCTTAAGTAATGGTCGATATCTTGGATTCTCTGTTCATAGCTGTCAGCCATCCATTTCTCGTTTCTGGCTGTTTTCTGTGCCTCTTTTAAGGCATTGATTTCCTCTGCTATGGTGCGATAGCGTTCATCAAACTCCGGTGTGTAGGAGCCAGTCTTTGCATTCTCTGCAATCAGTGCCACCATCTCTTCCTGCTTTTCTTTTATCTTTTCTTTTATCTTTTCTTCGTATTCCTCAGACTCTTTTGCGGTGCTGTAGTTCCCGATGACATGGATGATGTTCTGCCGGAAGTTTTCCATAAATTCCATATCATCACTCGTGATCCTGTGGATGGCTTCCATCACCGCCCTGTTTAATGCGTTCTCTTCGAGTGTCTCGGATTCCCCGCATTTCTTCACTCCGTTAGTCAATCGGTTGCTGCATCTCCAGACAACTTTCTTTTTCCCGTTTCTCGCCCAGGTGACTCTCCGGTACTCCTGCCCGCATTTTCCGCAGATCAGCATGCCGGTCAGTGCATAGGTGGAGGAATACCTGCTCCTCTGGTTCTTCTTCCGGGTGACAGCCGCCTTGCATAAGGATGCCCTGCGCATCATCTCTTCCTGTACCCTGTAGAACAGCTCCTTCGGTATGATCGCCTCATGGTCATCTTCCACATAATACTGCGGTACGAGTCCGGTGTTCTTGACTTTCTTTTTTGTCATGAAATCCACCGTGTAGGTTTTCTGCAGGAGTGCATCTCCCATGTATTTTTCATTGCGGAGCATTTTGTCTATTACCGTGGAATGCCATTTGTCCTGCCCTGTGGCGGTCTTGATGCCCTGCTCTTCCAGATGCTTTGCGATCTTCCCAGTACTGTAGCCCTCCAGATAAAGGCGGAAGATCAGCTTTACGATCTCTGCCTCTTCGGGTACGATGACCAGGTCCCCGTCCTCGTTTTTGGTGTATCCCATGAACTTTGTGCAATTTACGATGACCTTGCCTTTTTCAAATTTCCTCACGACTCCCCAGCGGATGTTCTCGCTGATGTTGCGGCTCTCCTCCTGTGCCAGACTGCTCAAGATGGTGATAAGGATTTCGCCGGTTCCCTCCAGTGTATTGATCCCCTCTTTCTCGAACACCACTGCCACGTTCTTTTCCTTCAGTTTTCGGATGGTCACCAGCGAGTCTACCGTGTTCCTCGCAAACCTGCTGACCGACTTTGTAAGGATCATGTCGATCTTTCCGGCAAGGGCATCCTGTATCATGGCATTAAAGTCTGCCCTCTTTTTGGTGTTTGTTCCACTCTTTCCGTCATCCGCATAAATGCCGGCATTTTTCCAGTTTTCGTTTTCGGATATCTTGCTGGTATAATTCTCCACCTGTGCCTCATAGCTGCTGTCCTGCTCTTCCAGTTCCGTACTGACACGGCAATAGGCAGCGACCTTCATTTTCTTCTCTGACAGTTTCACATTCCGGTCATACTGCACCTTGGCAGGTATCATGCTGATCTTTTTTGCTGTTTCTGCCATCTGCTCTCCCTCCTAATCCTTGTATCCGGCTGTGACACGGCTCCCATTGATAAGCTCCACTTCTGCCATATTTCCACCATGCACCCAAATGCGTGCGATTATTTTTCTATATAAATTTTCATCAAATGTTTCCAGTTTCTTTTTTCCTGCAAGGATGTTTTTGATCTCCTCTGTCCAGAACTCCCCATCCCTGACCTCCAGCGTCCGGTATCGTTCCTCTGCCCTTTCATAGAGCAGTTTCATCAGGTCTGTCTCTGTGCGTTCCTGCTCTTCTTTCATGTGCTGCAGGTTCCGCTCCAGAACCCGGTACTGAGGGCTGAGCTTTTCCTCCTGCCTTTGTACCCGGAGCAGGCCTTTGTTTCGTATCACTGCATTGATGGCTTCTACACACACCTGCTTTGCCTGCCCGTCTGTAATAAAACTGTTCCTGCAGTTTTTTGCTCTGCCAGTCACATAGTTCCTGCACTTCCACTTGGCAGTGCCGCCACGCTCTTTTTTGTGGTTCGGCTGGATATGGCTGCATACTGCCCCGCATTCTGCACACCAGATGACACCTCCGAAAAGGATTCTTTCATCCCTGCCGGGCCGGTGGTCTGCCCTTCCAAGCTCTGCCCTCACCTTTTCCCGTCTGCGCTGGACTCTCTCAAACAGTTCCTCTCCTATGAGCTGCGGATAGTATTCTGTGCCAAGGTAGCTTGGGTTTTCCAGTATCCTGCCGATGGATGCGTGGGTCCAGGACACTTTCCCTTTTGCATTGCATATGTTTCTCCCTTTCAGGTTCTGGGCGATCCTGCCTGCCGCCACCCCGCTGTCATAGTCTGTAAATATCTGTTCCACAATTTTTCTCTGCTCTTCACAGATGGTAATTTTTCCATCCACAACCTTATAGCCGATTGGCATGTGCCACTGCATCCTGTCCGCCTCCCCTCTCCGTCAGTTTCAGTCCGTTGTGCAGGCAGAAGGTGATGTCGTGTTCCTTGGAGACCACGATCTTCTCTGCTGTCATTTTAAACAGTTGCTCGTCAAACTCCTCCCTTAATCCGTCCTGTTCTGCAATCAGTTGGATAAGCTGTTCGGTCCGTACAATTTCTTTTGTCCTCCGCAGCTTTCTGGTCAAAAGTGTCTTTTTTCTTCTGCATTCCGTCAGCTGCCAGCCAAGCTTGCTACTGCTCTCCATAAAAAGAGCAGAGTCCATATATCCTTTCCTCATGACTTGATTTAGGATTTGGCTCTGCCCGCTTATATCTTTGATTTCCTTATCCAGTTGTCTGATTTCCTCACTATCCTGCCTTGCTGCCACAAGTTCCGTCAGCCCTTTTAACAGCGGCTCTAATATCGTTCCCTGATTGGTGTACAGCTTGTTCCACATGTCTGTAAAAGCCCGGTGCAGCACATCCTCCCGGATGGCTTTCATGCAGCAGCTCTCTTTATCCTCCACATGTCCGCTGCACGTCCAGATGATTTTTTCATATGGTTTCCCGATGTAGATTTTCTGCCGCCGGAAGGTTCTTCCGCACTCTCCGCAGATGATTCTGCCGGAAAACAGGTATCTTTTGGTGTAGTCACTCTTGTTCATGTGCAGTACATCCACCCGGTATGCCATCAGGTTGCGTACCGCTTCTGCCTCCTCATGTGTGACGATTGGCAGATGGCTGTCTTTGATGAGATACTGGTTTCTCTGTCCGTTGTTTACCCTGCGGACAAATGGGAACCTTGTTTTGTTGTGGTCAAGCTTTTTTGTAACACTTGTGGCTAAAAAAATAGTGCTTATCAATTTATGCTGCCGTCCTTGCTTCATA
>NZ_WQPW01000032.1:0-13571 GCF_018785465.1 Clostridium sp. MCC328 | reverse complement strand
TCGCTGATGGGATTTTTGCCCTCCAGCCTATGTTTTCTTACGGTCAGCGCAGCAAGTGCGCAGACCTACTGAACAGTTACCATATTTTTTTTATATTAATGTTTTTCCCTTTTCATAAGCACAAACGCAACGCCCGCCGTGATGAACTCTGATACAGTCACCGTAAGCCAGATTCCGTCTACACCAAAGAGTGCCGGGAGAAGGAACACGAACACGCTGTTTAAGATCACTCCGCGGAGCAGTGTGATCGTTAAAGAAAACCGCGGTCTCACAGTAGACTGGAAATACATCCCGCTGATGATGTTCCACTCGCTGACTAAGAAGCCGAGGAAATACAGCCGGATCGCCGGGACCGCCATTGTGAGGATCTCCGGTGTCGGGTCCAGGAACAGATAGGACAACTGTACCGGGATCAGCATGCCGATCGCAGTGAATAGGAAGCCTGCGGCAAATCCGGTCCGGACTCCCAGCTTTCTCGCCTCACCGACTCTCTTCAGGTTTCCCGCGCCAAAGTTCGCGGAAAGCAGCGGCTGTACTGCCTGAGCGATACCGTTGGAAATGGACGATGCCACAAGCGCGGTGTTTGTGATGATTCCATAGACCGTGATTCCCATCTCTCCCACGTAAGCGAGGAGCTGGCGGTTAAACAGCAGCATCACGAAGCCGTTGGAGATCTCCAGAATAAAGCTTGCGAGCCCATTTCCGAGCACCTCCGGCACCCGTCTCCACACATCGCTAAATTCCAGCTTCAAGTGGTTATCTTTCGAGAAAAAATGGCTTGCGAGGATCAGCACCGTGAGTGTCGTTCCGGTGGCTGTCGCCAGCGCCGCACCTCCCATTCCCCATTTCATGATAAAAATGTATACATAATCCAGGATCACATTGGTGACACCTCCGCTGATCACGCCCGCCATGGCAAGCTTCGGCGCACCATCGTTTCGGACGAATGCCTGAAGGAATGAAGACAGGGCAAACATGGGGGCCGCTGTTGTGAGCACAGTTCCGTAAGGCACGGTGTATTCATTTAAGAGTGGGGTATTTCCCATAAAAGTAATCAGAGGGTTGAAAAAGATTCTTCCCAATATCAGAAAGACTGCTGACAGAGCAAGCACCACACAGAGTGCCGCCGTAAAATAACTTCTGGCGCGTTTTTCATCGCCGCGTCCTCTGGAAAACCCAAAGAGAACGCTGCCGCCGACTCCGCACATCATTCCGATCCCGAAATATGTGTTGTAGAGCGGAAGTAAAATATTCATCGCCGCAATACCGGAACCACCGACTCCGCGTCCGATCATCATCGTGTCCGCCAGAATATAAATGGAGGTCACGAGTGTTGCGCTGATGGACGGCACCAGGTAACTGAAAAATACCTGGCGGACCGGGGATTCCAGCATGTTGATCTGTTTCATAAGTGTTGCTCCTCAATATTCTTCAAAATGTATTTCGATATACCTTGTTCTTCTTTCTAACAGCAATATTTCAGCAGCTCTTTTTGTAAAGCTGCTGATTTCTTAGTCTGCGATGTTAAAATTCGTCCTTGCATATCCTGCCAGCGTGTCTGCCATCTTTTTTCCATACTCTGCGGCAAAATCATCAAGGACTCTTTCAGCGATCCGTGTCCCCTCTTCCCCGAAGATTGCTTCACAAACTTCCCGGTATGCCCAGTAGGAATGAGCGCAGTGGTACTCGAAAGATCTGAGGCCTGCCGGATTTTTTGCCATATTGGACTCCGGCGTCAAACCGGCGTTCCGGATCGTCTGTATACAATAATCATGGTCATGGAGTGTCTGGGAGACCTCATAGCGAATCTCCGGGTTGAAACCTCGGGAAATGGACGCATCCAGGTCCTTACAATAGAGAAGCCCCGCTTCCGGGAGTCCCATATTCTTAAACTGGGTGTGCCACGGACAGACATGGATGTGGATCTGAAAGTCCGGGCTTAAGCTTGTCGTCTCGGACTGGTTTCCGAGTCCTTGTGCTTTCACCTCTTCCGTGTTGACCCATTCACCGTACTGGCAGTATGTCTCATAAGTCAGAGGTTTTCCGTCCCGGATCGCTCGCTGTGCCATCCGACGTCCACGCTGTTCGCCGTAATATCGGGTAGCATGCAAAAATGCCGCCTCGCCGCGGTCACCGAAGATTTCCTTCAGGTAAACATAATATTTTGCCGCGATAAACGCGTGTGACAGTTCTGTAAATCCCATAATGCTTCCTCCCGTCCTATATTCTATTCTTCTGCTTCACCATAGCGCTCTGGCTTGTATACAAAGTCTATGCTGCGGACAGACTCATTTTCCCGCATGACCAGATATCCGCATGCTTCTTATTTCATCTCTCCAAGAATATCCGACAACTGCGCAAACTGTGCAAGGCTTAACGCTTCGCCGCGGATCGTCGGAGTGAGTCCCATCTCTGCGATCGCTGCCGCGATCTGTTCCTTTGTATACGGAAGTTCAGGCGCATTTCCGAGACCGTTCTGCAGCGTCTTTCTTCTCTGATTGAAGGACGCGCGGATGATCTTGAACATCAGGGCAGAATCCTTCACCTCAACCGGCATCTCCTTATGTCTTGTAAGCCGGATCACCGCTGATCCCACATTCGGGCGCGGGATAAAGCAGTTCGGCGGTACGTTCGCTACGATCTCCGGCTCCGCGTAATACTGGACAGCCAGGGACAGAGCGCCGTAATCCTTGGACCCCGGTCCTTCCTTCATGCGGTCCGCCACTTCCTTCTGGACCATGACAGTGATGTTATCAATCGGCACGCCGCTCTCGAAGAGCCCCATGATGATCGGGGTCGTGATGTAATACGGCAGGTTTGCAACAACCTTGATCGGTTTCCCGCCATTATATTCTTCCGCAAGTGCCTTGATATCTACTCTCAGGATGTCCTCGTTGATGACGGTGACGTTATCGTAGTCCGCCAGTGTCTCCTTTAAGATCGGGATCAGGTTCCGGTCGATCTCGACAGCGACCACATGACCGGCATTTTCTGCCAGATACTGGGTCATGGTTCCGATTCCAGGTCCGATCTCAAGAACGCAGTCATCCTTTGTGATCCCGGCTGCAGAGATGATCTTCTCCAGTACATGGGTATCAATCAAAAAGTTCTGACCGAATTTTTTCTGAAACATGAATTCATACTTCTGTATGATCTCTATGGTGTTCTTTGGGTTTCCCAGATTTGCCATTTATTTCTCTCTTTCTGTTTTAGACTGCGCTTTTGCGCAGGTGCTTTTATTTACGCGAACAACGAGCCAAAGTCCGCGCTTGCGCGAGACCTTGGCGACTGTCGCGATAACAAGGGGAAACTCGCGAAGCGTGTTTTCACTTGTTGCATGAGGTGCATCTTGTATACAAAATTTGATACCATTCCGATATCGCAGTCCGATCGGTCTGATCATCCCGAAACTCCTACTCTGTGATCCGATACAGCGCTCTAGCATTCTTCGCCGTCTCCCGGATGATCTCTTCCTTAGAAACACCCTTGATCTCTGCCAGTTTCTCCACCACATACGGAAGATTTCCTGAGAAATTTCTCTTTCCCCGGTTCGGCACTGGTGCCAGATATGGGCAGTCCGTCTCAAGAACGATTCTGTCTAACGGTGCATATTCCGCTACCTCAATCAACTTTTTCGCGTTCTTGAAGGTCAGCACTCCGCCGATCCCGATATAATATCCCATATTCAGGTATTCTCTCGCCATCTCCACTCCATAGGAGAAGCAGTGGATCACGCCGCCGGTGGCACCGTTGTGTTCCACCTTCATAATATCTAACGTGTCCTTCGCCGCGTCACGGCTGTGGATGATCACCGGGAGTCCCGTCTTCTTTGCGATCGCAAGCTGCGCCGAAAACCAGTGTTTCTGGATCTCCCGTTCCGGCTCGTCCCAGTAGTAGTCAAGACCGATCTCACCGATCGCCACAACCTTCGGGTTTTCTGCCAGAGATTCCAGCCATTTCATGTCCGCATCCGTAAGCTCCGCCGTCTCGTTCGGATGCACGCCCACCGCCGCATACATGAAGGGATGCGCCTCGGCCAGTGCCAGCGTTGTCTTTGTTGACGCGATGCTCGCTCCGACATTCACAACGGTTCCTATTCCCTGTTCTTTCAGTCCCGTGAGCACTTCCTCCCGGTCCGCGTCAAATGCCTCATCGTCGTAATGGGCATGTGTGTCAAAAATATAGTCCATTCTTTCTGTCCTCAAGTCATATGTCGTTTTCTTTTTCATCCGGTGCCGGCATCTGTATGACTTTTTACACAATCTCATTTTTTACAGTCCCACAGCCATCTTGATTCCCCGGATCACCAGCAGATGCAACGGATAAAACAGATAGAAAATCCTTCCGTTCCCACCGCCTTTTTCTCCATTGTAACGGTTTATCAAGAAAATTGCAACGCAAGCCGCAGCGCCATAGAAATCCATATACATGCAAAATAAAAATACAGCGCAGACAGCCGTGCGAAGCTGTGGTTCCGTGCGCAATGTATACAATATAACGATCAACAGCACGCCCATAAACCCATAATCCGTCTTCAGATAATAGGCTGCCAGTCCGAAAGGAACCACCGCCAGAACCCGGATATACCGCTCATATTCCAACGGAAATCTCCTCTGGCCTACCGCCTTCCTGCCGCCATCTCCTGTTTTTTCCCGGTTTCCGTATGACACTCCAGATCCGGTCCCACAGATCAGATCTCCAGCCCAGACTGCCAGAAGTCCCAGAAGTAATGTGAACACCGTATTCTGGTCCGCCGGAAAAAGCCATGTTCCCCCCGCCACAAGATCAAAGGGGATCTCCGAAATAACCGCCAGCAGAAGCAGCCTCAGCGCATACCATCTCCGGTCCCTCGTGTGCACTGCGCCCTCCGCGATCATAAACGCAAAGAGAGGAAAAGCCACACGCCCCACAAGGCGCATGGCTGTCCCACAGAGACTCCAGGCAGCGCCCGAAGCCAGTTCTGACTGTTCAATAAGCCCAACGGCAGCATGGTCGATGACCATGCTGACCAGGGCAATGTTTTTTAGCTGTTCCGCCGAAAAGCAAAAGCGTACCTTCACTTAGCAGACCTCAGAACCGGACTTGATATCCTTTGCCGGTGTCATTAATGCGAGGTTGCCCTCATCATCCTCCGCGCAGAGGATCATGCCTTCCGATAACATGCCTGCGAGCTTCGCCGGTTTTAAGTTCGTAACGACCATAACCTTTCTGCCGACCATATCTTCCGGTTTATACCATGCCTTGATTCCGCTTAAGATCTGTCTTGTCTCAGAACCGATCTTAACCTGGGAGCAAAGTAATTTTTTGGACTTCGGAACCTCTTCACACTTCACGATCTCACCGATCTGGAACTGAAGCTTTGCGAAATCATCATATGTGATCTCCGGCTTCTTCTCAACGTCCATGCCCGGCTTCTCTTCTTCCTTCTTCTCTTCCTGTTTCTCTGCTGCGGCTGCTGCCTTCATGGCCTCAACCTTCTCCATAACGTCCTTGATGTCCATACGGGCAAACAGGATCTCCGGCTTCTCTGTAACCTTGTTTCCGTTCGGGTACAGACCGAAGGTATTCATGTTCTCCAGCGATCTCTTCTCTGTGTTTAACTGAGCGAGGATCTTCTCAGAAGTTTCCGGCATGAAGGAGAATAACAGGGACGCACCGATGGTGATCGCCTCTGTAAGATTGTAAAGAACGGTTGCAAGACGGTCCTTCTTTGCCTCGTCCTTTGCGAGTGTCCACGGAGTTGTCTCATCGATATATTTGTTGCTGCGGCGGAAGATATTGAAGATCTCTGTGATCGCATCTGCAACGCGGAGCTTGTTCATCTTCTCGTCTACTTTCTTGACCGTCTCAAGAACGGTTGCCTTTAACTCTTCATCCACCGGCTCTGCAGCGCCCTTGTTCTCGACAATTCCGCCAAAATATTTATTTGTCATGGAAACGGTACGGTTTACAAGGTTTCCGAGGATGTTGGCAAGGTCAGAGTTCATGCGCTCAACCATAAGATCCCAGGAGATCACGCCATCGTTCTCAAACGGCATCTCATGAAGTACGAAGTAGCGGACTGCATCTACACCGAAGAAGTCAACGAGCGTATCTGCATAGAGGACGTTTCCTTTGGACTTACTCATCTTGCCGTCGCCCTGTAACAGCCACGGATGTCCGAATACCTGCTTCGGAAGCGGAAGACCGAGAGCCATTAAGAAGATCGGCCAGTAAATGGTATGGAAGCGGATAATATCTTTACCGATCAGGTGAAGGTCTGCCGGCCAGTATTTCTTAAACTTCTCGTCGCTGTTTCCGTCACAGTCATATCCGATTCCCGTGATATAGTTGGTCAGCGCGTCAAGCCATACATAGGTAACGTGCTTCGGATCAAAAGTGACCGGAATTCCCCACTTGAAGGAGGTTCTGGATACACAGAGATCCTGAAGTCCCGGAAGCAGGAAGTTGTTCATCATCTCGTTCTTTCTGGATACCGGCTGGATAAACTCTGGATGCTCGTTGATATATTCGATGAGCTTCGGAGCATATTTACTCATACGGAAGAAATATGCCTCTTCCTTTGCCGGCTGTACCGGACGTCCGCAGTCCGGGCATTTTCCGTCTACGACCTGGGACGGAGTCCAGAAGGACTCACACGGTGTGCAGTAAAGTCCCTCATAATGTCCTTTGTAGATATCGCCCTGATCATATAATTTCTTGAAGATCTTCTGGACCTGTTTCTCATGGTAATCATCTGTGGTACGGATGAATTTATCATAGGAAGTGTTCATGAGGTCCCAGATCTCCTTGATCTGTCCTGCTACGTTGTCAACGAACTCCTTCGGAGTTACGCCTGCGTCCGCAGCCTTTAACTCGATCTTCTGACCGTGCTCGTCGGTTCCTGTCTGGAAGTAAACGTCATAGCCCTGTTCTCTCTTGTAGCGTGCGATCGCGTCTGCTAATACGATCTCATAAGTGTTTCCGATATGCGGTTTGCCGGATGTATAGGCGATCGCTGTGGAAATGTAGTATGGTTTCTTACAGTTTGTACACATGGATTGATTCCTCCTGTTTTTTATCTCTTTTTACGGCTTTTTTCCTGCCGGTCGTTTTTATTGCACAATGACATAAAAAAGAATGTGCTTTGGCACGTTCAGAGCTCTCGCGCAGTCTCTTGCGACAACCTGCCTCCTCGCGCAAGTGTGCGTTTTTGTTTAACAGGACGTTCCTTCGGAGTTTCCTGTCAAATAAAAAAAGCCCGTCTTTAATTATTAAAGACGAGTCTCCCCGTGTTACCACTTTAAATTCGGCGGTGCCTCACGGTCATCGCCCTCACCGGCTGTCAAAAACAGCCTGACACGCTAACGGGCGCTTCCGGCACAGACTAACACGGTTTCCGCTTTCACCTGCACAGCTCCGGGACCATCTTCTGCCGCCTCTTTGCTCCCCTTTCTCACCAACCGGGGTCTCTGAAAGCTTCCTTTCGGCATACTCTTCCCTTCCAAGCTTTTTCCATATGATGCCTTTAGTCTATCCTGTTCGAATAAATTTGTCAAGGTATCGTTTGTTTTTCCGGCGTTTTATATTGCAGTTCAGCCATGCATCTTCATCCAAACCATCGCATAAATGAACTCTGATATTTTTATTGATTTTTTATCCGCAAAAGACTACACTGTGGTTACCAAAAAACTTTTTCACAGATCTTTGCATCGGTACCCTGCGGATCTGCGGCGTCTCTTAACTCTGGAGGAATGAGCTTATGAATCATACATTACTTAACAATCAGGAACGCGCAAGACAGCTCCGGATCCGGATCGAAAATATCACGATCCTTCTGCTCGCCGTCTTTTCCTTTTTCCTGTTCCTTTTGACCTTTTTCCCGTTTTCAAGGATCTCACAGGCAATGCAGGGATCTTTTGAGATGGGACGCATGGTACAGCGTGCCTTCTCTGTTATTCTTTTCGTATTGTCCCTGCAGTTATGGAAGAGAAAACGGAACGCATGGACGATCGCCATGGGGATCTTTGTCCTCAATTTTCTGCGCGGACTCATCGGAATGGGACATCCGCTGCACAACGGGATCATGATTCTCGACCTTTTCTTATTTATCCTGTTTTTCATCACGCGGAAAGATTTCTGCTGCCCGGCCGGACGCGGAAACCGCCGACAAACACTGCTTCTGGCACTTTTTGCCATCATCGGTGTCCTCATAAATGTAGGGATCACCTGGCACTATATGCGGCTCGGAACCGCGGACGGTGCTTCTGTCTCCTTTGCCGACAGCTTCACTCAGGGAATCAGTATGATCTTCGGCATGGGAAGTCTTCCCGCGTCTATGGCTGACCGACACGGAACGGAATTTGTCCTGTTCTGGTTCAGCTGGGGCTGTATTCTCGCCGCTATTCTCTGTGCCATGCGCCCGTGGATTCAGAAACAGGCCCACGGATCCCAGGAAATCCAGCATGCCAGAACACTTTTAAACCTTTACAGTCAGAATCCATGCTCCTATCTCGCGCTGGAGGATGACAAATGTCTGTATTTCGGTCATTCTGTCGATGGAGTGCTTCCTTATGGAACCGTCGGAGATACCATTGTTGTAAACGGTGATCCTGTGTGCAGGGATGAAGATTTTCCGGCTCTTCTCGCGGAATTTAAGGAATTCTGCCAGAACAGCGCCCACAACATTTTCTTTCTCGGGCTGACGGACTATTATCTCAGGGAATATGAAAAACAGGGTTTTGGTCTCGTAAAGAGCGGTGAGGAGGCGCGTTTTAAACTCGCCGATTACGAGATCAGCGGCAAAAAGGGCGCGAAAATGCGAATGAACATCAACCATGCCACGAAAGCCGGTGTCACCGTCCATGAATACAAGGTCCTTGAGAAACGCGATCCGGCTCTTGACCGGGAATTCGACCGGATCACCGATGAATGGCTGGATGGCAAGAAGAGCGGCATGCTCCGGTTCACCATGGGTACCGTAGGACTTGAGGATCCGATGGATAAGCGTTATTTCTACGCATTAAATTCTGATGGAAAAATGGTTGCCTTTATCGTCTTTGTTCCATTTCTTGGAAAAAACGGCTACATGGCAGATGTGACGAGGCACGGGAAAGACGCGCCCAGCGGAGTCATGGAGACGATCATATACGAGGCATTTCAGGTATTCAAGGAAGAGGGCATCGGCTATGGCAGCCTCGGTGTTGCCCCTCTGGCAGGATTAAGTGCCGAGAGCAAAAATCCGATGGAACGTCTTCTGCAGTTTATCTATGACCACTTAAATGCCTGCTATGGATTCCGGGATCTTTACCGCGCGAAAGAAAAGTACAGTCCCACCGAATGGGTTCCGTCCTATTACGCATATCTTCCGAAATATCCGACGCCGGGCATGCTCTACGCCGCTGTCGAGATCCAGAATCCACACGGGATCCGCGGTTACATTCTGACTCTTCTTAAAGGGGAACTGCACAAATGGAAAAAATGACCTGCCGTCAGGGAATGGCGGATACGCCTCAGGTGTGGATCTATTATAAGGAAAGCGGGCGCGGCACTCCCATCTTAATGCTGCACGGAAACGCGGAGACGCACCTGATCTTTGATTATTACGAAAAAAAGCTGTCCATGAAATACCGTGTCATTCTCATGGACAGCCGCGCCCACGGGCGCTCACAGATCAAACCGGAATACGCGGAATCAGAATTTACTACCGCGGATATGGCAAAAGATGCCGCGGCGCTTCTGGATGTTCTTCATATCCCGTCCTGTATTCTTTTTGGATTCAGCGATGGGGCGAATATCGCCCTGGAATATGCATCCCTGTTTCCGGATCGGACTCGTGCCGTGATTGCTATTAGTGGAAATGTCTCACCGAATGGGCTGATTCATCCTGTCCGGGCTTTCTGTGTGGGGAAATACTTCTGTCTGAAAGCGGCGACAAGTCTGTTCCGGGGAATCTGCAAAAAAAATCCTGCCGCTTCCTGCATCCTTTCATGTCTTTTCCGTCATCAGCAGCTCGCTTCCCTGCTCTGCAATTCTCCCATGATGTCCCGGGAGCAGCTTGAAAATGTCCAGGCACCGGTTCTCCTGATCGCCGGAACGAGAGATCTGGTGAAGGTCTCCCACTCCCGCCTTATGGCCCGGCTGATTCCCCGGGCGCAGTTAGTTTTGATCAAGGGGGCGACCCATACGTCCATGTTTGGGCGTAAAGCGTTTTATTTGAAAATCATCCATGATTTTCTGGACAAATCACAAGCATAACAATAAGCTCTTTTCTCTTTCTCAACAATAAGTCCCGGCACCTCCACCGGTCGGTCATTTTTTATCGCTGTATAGTTCTGTTTTTACCGGCAAAGCATATATTGAACCAAATGGCTGTTTCTTCCGCGCCTGGTCAGCCAATATTTTTCGGAGGTCCGAAGATCTATGGCTTTTAAAACATTCCGCCTTGCTGTTGCCGCTTTAGTTTTGACCGTTTTCATTACTGCCTGCCAGAATGACCGGATCTCCCGGGCCCTTTCCCCGGAGACCGGGGAATTTTATTCTTCTGATGCTCTTTCCTCTACCCGATCCGGTCATTCCAAAGAGGTGCTAAAGCTTCAGGCAGATTTTGATGCCTTCTGCACGGAACTGTTTCGGAAGGAGATGGCATCTTCCGGCACTCTGGATCTTCACTATACGCTTCTGCACCCGGAAAATTATGGAATTGATGCTGAGGATGCTGCTCTCGGTACATACCGTCTGTCGGAGCTCATAAAAAGCAATCATGAAATTCATGACCTGAAAGAAAAGCTCTCCGAGTTTGATCCCCATATGCTGTCCGATGACCAGCAGATCCTCTATGACTCCCTTTCTGAGAGAATTGAGACCGGTCTGATGGCGGAAGGTTTAGAACTTTATGATCAACCTCTCGCTCCCACCATCGGGATTCAGGCACAGCTTCCGATCCTGCTGGCGGAGTATTCCTTTCACTCGCTTCAGGATGTGGAGGATTATCTTGCTCTGCTTTCCCAGCTTGATTCCTATTATGGGGATATCCTCTTCTTTGAAGAGCAGAAGGCGGCTGCCGGGCTCGGACCATCTGATGCCTCGATCGAACGGATCCTGGAATCCTGTCAGAGTTATCTCATAGATCCCGTGAACAATTTTCTCACGGAAACCTTTGAGACACGGTTAAATTCTCTTTCCACAGATATTTCCCTGTCGGAACAGCAGAAAAATAATTTCCGCTCCCGCCATCTTGAGGTCATAAAGAACTCGTTTCTTCCCGCTTACCGCCATCTGATCGATGGGCTCTCCGGATTAAAGGGACGCGGTATCAATGAAGGTGGGCTCTGCGGATTCCGGAATGGCGGACGGTATTATGAATATCTTCTACGATCCGGTCCCGGCCTTTCTTATAATATAGAAGAATTAAAGGCAGCTCTGTCTGACCGGATGCAGAAAGATCTGGAAACGATTTCTTCTCTTTCGAAAAAGACAGGTCCTGATCTCTCCTTCCGCCTTACAGATCCACCTGCGATTCTGGCTGATCTGCAGACACAGATGTCCGGAGATTTCCCGGTTCTTTCCGAAGCCTCAAAAAAATATGAGATCCGGTACGTTCCCGCGCAGCTGGAATCTACGTTAAGTCCGGCGTTTTATCTTACTGCACCCCTTGACGATCCCACCAAAAATGTGATCTATATCAACAACGGCAGCACCAGTGCAAAAGACGAACTGTATCCCACGCTTGCCCATGAAGGTTTTCCCGGGCATCTTTATCAGACTGTTTACTTCCGGGAACATACGAGAAATCCTCTGGCAGCCCTGCTCACCTGTTCCGGGGCAAACGAGGGATGGGCAACTTATGTGGAACAGTTATCCTACTTCTATGATAACGGTCTTTCTGCAAAAACCAGCGCTTATCAGGCCGCCATGCGGTCCTTTTCTCTCTGTTTTCACTCACTTTTAGATATCGGGATCAATTATGACGGCTGGTCAAAAGACCGGGCTGCCGCCTTTGTCCGCACCTGCTTTGATGCGGATGACACGCTGGTGGAAGAACTCTGGCAGACCATGATCGACAATCCCACAAATTATCTGGAGTACGCCGGCGGATATGTGGAGATCATGGAAATGCGGGAGGAAGCAGAAAAAAAGCTGGGGAACCGATTTTCCGCGAAGGAATTCCATAAGTTTCTTCTCGATCTCGGTCCTGTGCCGTTTTCTGTGACGCGGAAATACTTTACATTATGGCTCCGACAGAAATAGCCTGTAAGGAAAAAATAAAGTGTGTAAGTTTTTGCCTCAACTTACACACTTTATTTACACGTTCTTTTTAATTGAATGTTCTAAAACTTAAGCGAAATATCCTTTTTCTTCCAGCTTCACAAGTGTACGGTAAACCATTTCTGTTCTCGGTTTAATGGTTTCAAGCCAGATAAATTCTTTATCTCCGTGGGCACCGTCACCTACCGGACCAACTGCATCCATAACGGAGCTGCCTTCGAATGCCATGAAGTTGCCGTCGGATCCGCCACCGGTTGTTACCCATTTCACGTCTACGCCACATTTTTCACCTTCCTGACGCATGATTTCCAACATGCTTCTGGAACGTTCTGTAGATGCCATAGGCGGACGGAATCCTACTCTTGTTACAGTAGCGGTAACGCCTTTGATGATCGGGTTGGTTCTGAGATTTTCAAACGCAGCTTCAATTTTATGGCAAGCCTCAATATTCGTAAAGCGGATATCCACTTCACACTGAGCATTCTCAGCCAGCGTATTTGCTCCCATACCACCCTTTACGATACCAACGTTTAAGCTGGTGCCATGTTCGTAATCATTTAACGGTACCAGACGGGTGATCCACTCAGCCATTTCATGGATCGCACTTGCACCATCCTGCGGATTTACGCCTGCATGGGCATAAATTCCCTTAAAATCAATGACATATCGGGCAAGACCTTTTCGGTCACTGACAATCGCACCGTTTTTTCTTGCCGGTTCAAATACCAGTCCGCATTTCGCATGTCTTGCCAGCTCGCTGATCCATGGATTGGAGTAACGGGATGAGATCTCCTCATCACAGTTTAAAGCCAGGCAAAGATGAAGCTTTGTGTTCTCTTTTACCAATTCCTTAACAACATAATACATATTTAAAAGTCCGGACTTCATGTCGTCAACACCCGGTCCATAGGCTTTCTCTTCGTCCATGGTAAACGGTCTTTTTGCAACTGTTCCTTTCGGGAATACTGTATCCATGTGGCCGACCATTAAAATATCGATAGACTCTTCCTCCGGATAGTTTCTGACTTCCAGACAGTAACCGGCACGCTCATCGAAACGCTTTTTGGTAACTGTAAGTCCTAACTCTTCGTATTTGCGGGCCATTGCCTCTGCCACTTTGTCGACACCCTCCGGGTCAAAGCTTCCACTGTCAATGGAAACAAGCTCCTCTAACTGTTTGATGTACGCATCATAATCAAAATATTTCATATCAGTCACGATATCCTTTCAGAAAAATTGTTTGTATGTAACTGTTCAGTAGGTCTGCGCACTTGCTGCGCTGACCGTAAGAAAACATAGGCTGGAAGGCAAAAATCCCATCAGCG
>NZ_WQPW01000031.1:0-228 GCF_018785465.1 Clostridium sp. MCC328 | reverse complement strand
ACACATCCAAATGTTTTTGCAAACAGTTCCTGCTGTATTTTATTGGGATAGATCCGAAACCGGTATACTACGTTCATGTTTTTTCTCCCCCTGTGTCTCGATGTACTGACGGATCACTTCGATCGGAGCTCCGCCGGCACTCAGGAGGCAGAAGCTCTGACTCCAGAACATTTCCTTCCAGAGCTTCTGCCGGATCTCCGGATACTCTTTTTTGATCAGACGGCTGCT
>NZ_WQPW01000162.1:392-2616 GCF_018785465.1 Clostridium sp. MCC328 | reverse complement strand
CGTCTGACATTCCCACGGATTTTCTGCACAAGGTCAAAGGTCTGCTGGTCAATGATAGCTTCATGGGTATTCTCGAAAATTGTCCATTCGTCCTCCGGGACATAATGGCTTTTCTTGTCCTTGAAGTGCTTTCGGGTCTTGAAGTTGATGGTGTGTCCCAGATATTCACGCTTTTCAAGAATGTTGCAGATGGTGGAAGAACCCCAGCCGTACACATCTTTGAAGGTCTTATTTTTGTTCACGCCCTCGCCGTGCCGGGCAAGGTAAGCGGACGGAATGAGGACTTTTTCTTCTTTCAGCTTGCTGGCGATCTGATACGGACCGTAGCCGTCAATCGTCATGGCAAAGATGCGCTTGACCACCTCGGCGGCTTCGGGGTCAACCAACCATTGGTCTCTGGCTTCGTTCCAAAGATAGCCGTAAATGACCGTGCCTGTGAGGTGCTTGCCGGACTTGCCTTTGGACTGGAAAGTGGAACGGATTTTACGGCTGGTGTCTCTGGCGTAGTATTCGTTCATGATATTCAGAAATGGTGTAAAATCATTATCTGCCGGATTGGCACTGTCAACTCCGTTATTTACTGCAATAAAACGGACATTTTTCTTAGGAAACATCATTTCAGTATAGAAACCTACTTGCAGATAGTTTCTGCCAAATCGGAACATATCTTTGACGATCACTGTTCCCACTCTTCCGGCTTCAATCTCTGTCAGCAAAGAATTGAATGCCGGTCTGTTGAAGTTCGTTCCTGAATATCCATCATCACTGAAATGCTGAATATCACCAAAGCCATGTTGCACTGCATAATCTTCCAGATACTTCTTCTGGTTTGTTATGGAGTTGGATTCACCCTGCATCTCATCATCACGGGACAGACGCTCGTAAAGTGCTGTTATTCTATTATCTTTAGCCATTTTCTCAGCTTTCGTAAATAAATAAGCGGTGCGGTTAGAGTTATCTAACCACACCGCCCATAATACTGTATTTTCCGAAAGGAAACCACTCCAAGAAGTCAAAACCTATCCAAAAAGCCAATTACTTTTTAGCGTTGCGATACTCTCTCGGAGACATCCCAATAATAGACCTGAAAGCAGATGAAAATTTATTTGGATTTGAATAACCTATTTTTCCTGCAATTTCAGATATAGATAATTGAGTTGTAAGTAATAGCTGTGCCGCCATTTGAATTTTGTATTCCTTTTGAAAACCTATACCGATGCGCGCATCCGAAAAATTTCCAAGGAGCGCATTCAAGCGGAACTGGACAAGAGAAATATTATTATCGTGGCAGGTTTTCAGGGGATCAATTCCTTTGGCGATGTAACCACATTGGGCCGCGGCGGCTCGGATACCAGTGCGGTAGCGCTGGCTGCGGCGTTCCATGCAGATCTTTGCCAGATCTATACGGATGTGGACGGCGTTTATACTGCCGATCCCCGCGTGGTGCCCAATGCGAAAAAATTGCCGGAAATTACCTTTGCGGATATGTTGGAGCTGGCTTCGCAGAGTGCTCAGGTGCTGCATAACCGCAGCGTGGAACTGGCGAAAAAGTACCATGTCAATATGGAAGTGGTTTCCAGTCTAAAAAATATACCCGGCACAAAAGTCAAGGAGGTAATAAAATTGGAAAAGACGAATATCGGCGGCGTTGCCAAGATGGATAATTTTGCGAGATTCTCTCTGGTGGGTCTGGAAGATTGCCCCGGTGTTGCTTTTAAGGTGTTTTCGCTGCTGAGCCGTCACAATGTAAATGTGGATATTATTTTGCAGTCTGTGGGCCGCGGCGGCAGTAAGGACATCAGCTTTACCTGCCCGCTGAGCAGCCTGGACGATGCCCGCCGGGTGCTGGAAGAGAACAAGGATATGCTCGAATATGACAGCATTGAGGTGGACGATAATGTGGCCAAGATCAGCCTGGTGGGCGCCGGTATGATGACGCATGTGGGCGTGGCCTCCGATATGTTCGAGGCGCTGTATGATGCAGGTATCAATATCCAGATGATTGCTACATCCGAGATTCGTATTTCGGTATTGGTGAACAAGGACGATGCAAACCGCGCCATCAAAGTGGTGCACGATAAGTTCTCCGGCAACGAGGACTGACCGATCGGTCTTTCCTTTTTTGAAGCAGCGTGTTATACTATGGAAAATAGTGTAACGCGCTGCTTTTTTCAGCAGACGGAAGGAGTTGGAAACGATGATTTATCACTGCGAGGATCGCACT
>NZ_WQPW01000162.1:0-188 GCF_018785465.1 Clostridium sp. MCC328 | reverse complement strand
GAGGCATCGGATAAAAAGCGCATGGTGGATTGTTTTCGGAAAGCTGCATATCTCGGCAGCGCATGGGGCGTATGCAATCTAGGCATCTGCATGGAGCAGGGAAACGGTGTGGAGGCGGATCCGGTTCAGGCTTTTTGGCTTTATCAGCAGGCGGTGGAAATGGGGAGCCTGAATGCGGTGTGCTGCTT
>NZ_WQPW01000161.1:0-449 GCF_018785465.1 Clostridium sp. MCC328 | reverse complement strand
AATTTTCCAAAATGAATTTTTCCAATATCGCCCCATTTTGGCTGTAAAATTTTTGACAGCCAGCAGGGTATGTGTCGCAAAAGTTGGTGCTGGCATCAAAAAAGAGCCTCCTCTCAGGGAAGCTCTTGGGGAAATATCTTTTGCTGTAATGTTTCTCCACAAGGAGAGTTTCGGCAGCTCTACAAGTTTAATGCCTTATAAATAGCATCAACGTTGTAATCCGGACCAAAGTTCGGGGCTACATCCATAATTTTCTGAATCAAAGGCACGTCCTGTTCGACAAGATCATTTGCAATTTCCTCTGCTGAAGAAAACTTCTGCATCTTGGCGCAAACCTGCTTAATCAACTGCAGCATTCTACCTTTTTTGATGCCTATTTCAACACCTTCCTCATGTGCCTGATTTCTCATAATTTCCATTTCACGACACATAATCGCCACTCCTCTCTC
>NZ_WQPW01000030.1:0-215 GCF_018785465.1 Clostridium sp. MCC328 | reverse complement strand
AACATGAACGTAGTATACCGGTTTCGGATCTATCCCAATAAAATACAGCAGGAACTGTTTGCAAAAACATTTGGATGTGTCAGGTTTGTATATAACCGGATGCTGGCAGAAAAGAAGGAATGCTATGAAAAGACCGGAAAAAACCTGAAGGTCACTCCGGCAAAATATAAGGCAGAGTTTCCATGGCTAAAAGAAGTGGACAGCCTTGCTCTGTG